>WRCZ01000464.1 GCA_009783685.1 Actinomycetes bacterium | reverse complement strand
TGCCGGACCGACGAGGGGCAGCCGGAGGACGCGCCCGCCCACCGCTCGATGACCACCTTCCTGATCGAGAAGGAGCCCGGCTTCGGCCCCAACCCCAAGGTCTCGGGACTGACCGTGCCCGGCAAGATCGAGAAGATGGGGTACAAGGGCGTCGACACCACGGAGCTGGTGCTGGAGGACGTGCGGGTGCCCGCGGACCGGGTGCTCGGCGGTTCCACCGGCCGCGGTTTCTACCAGATGATGGACGGCGTCGAGGTCGGCCGGGTCAACGTGGCCGCGCGCGGCTGCGGTGTCGCGCGGCGCGCCTTCGAGCTGGGCATCGCCTACGCGCAGCAGCGGCACACCTTCGGCAAGCCGATCGCCCAGCACCAGGCCGTCCAGTTCAAGCTGGCCGAGATGGCCACCAAGGTCGAGGCCGCGCACCAGATGATGGTGAACGCGGCGCGCAAGAAGGACTCCGGCCAGCGCAACGACCTGGAGGCCGGCATGGCCAAGTACCTCGCCGCGGAGTACTGCAAGGAGGTCGTCGAGGACGCCTTCCGCATCCACGGCGGCTACGGCTTCTCCAAGGAGTACGAGATCGAGCGGCTCTACCGCGAGGCCCCGATGCTGCTGATCGGCGAGGGGACCGCCGAGATCCAGAAAATGATCATCGGCCGGCGACTGCTGGAGGAGTATCGCATCCAGGAGTGAATGTCCGTAAATGGCCCGATATTTTCGAGGCAAACGTCACAGTGCGTCATCGGCCGTGGCACCGGAACCGGCCATCGACTCGCCCCCGAGCTTGCCGTGTTGCCGGTGTCAGCCGATACCATCGACGAAAGCCGCCGTCCCCAGAAGCAATTCGCGGCATCCTCCGCTACGAAGGTCTTCCATGCCCCACAGCCAATCCTCTGCACCACGCGGCAGCCTCGTCGGCGTTCGTCTCGCGCGCGGAGCGTCGCCGTGGCTCCTCCCGACCGTGGCCACGGCGGCGGTCAGCCTCGCCAAGGCCCGCCGCTCCGGACGCTGGGCGGCGGTGGCCGTTCCCGCCACCGCCCTCGCGGCCGGCATGCTGTGGTTCTTCCGCGACCCCGAGCGGGAGATCACGGAGGGCCGGGTGGTCTCCCCGGCCGACGGGGTGGTGCAGAGCATCATGCCGTGGAAGGACGGGCGCACCCGCGTCGCGATCTTCATGAGCCCGCTGAACGTCCATGTCAACCGCGCCCCGCTGTCGGGCACGGTCGCCTCCGTCGAGCACATCCCCGGCGGATACGTGCCGGCGTTCAACAAGGAGAGCGAGAACAACGAGCGGGTCGTCTGGCACTTCGACACCGAGATCGGTGACGTCGAGGTGATCCAGATCGCCGGCGCCGTGGCGCGGCGCATCGTCCCCTACGTCCCGCGCGGCTGCAAGGTCGAGCAGGGCGAGCGGATCGGCCTGATCCGTTTCGGCTCCCGGGTCGACGTGTACCTGCCGGAGGGCGTGGAGCCCGCGGTCGAGGTCGGCCAGACCACCACGGCTGGGGTGACGCGCCTTGACCGTGACTGAGCCCGACACCGCCGATTCCTGGGTCAGCGAGCTGGAGGAGGACGGTCCCGACATCCCGCTGTCGACCCGCCTCTCCATCGCCGACACCCTCACGCTGGGCAACGCGATCTGCGGCTTCATGGCCGTCTACTTCACGACCACCGGCGTCCTGGTCCCGCACCTGATGGGCACCGCCAACGGCGCCATGTCCAAGAACAGCGCGGCCAACGCGGTCACGCTGATGCTGATGGCGTCGGTCTTCGACCTCTTCGACGGGCTGGTGGCGCGCAAGCTGCGCAGCTCCGCGATGGGTGCCGAGCTGGACAACCTGTCGGACCTGATCAGCTTCGGCCTGGCGCCGGCGTACTTCGTCGTCGTCTGGGGCCTGGTCAGCGACGACGGGCACGGCAAGGTCGCCGCGGTCGCCGCCGTCATGGTGGTGCTGGCCGTGGTGCTGCGACTGGCCCGCTTCTCCTGCACGACGCTGCGCGACGGCGTCTTCCAGGGCATGCCGAGCCCCTTCGGGGCGATGACGGTGGTGTCCCTGGTGCTGCTGGAGCTGCCGTTCGTGCCGACGGTCATCGGCATCGTGGGTGTGGCCTGGCTCATGGTGAGCCGGGTCGAGTACCCGAAGCCGCGCGGCCGGCTGGCCCTGGTCACCTTCTGCTGGACGATCGTCAGCATGGGATGCCTGGCCGCCTGGACCCTGGGCGTGCCCGGCGGTCACCAGCTGCTCCAGGCCGGCTGCGCCCTGCAGTGCACCGCCGCGGCGCTCATCCCGTGCTTCGCGACCACCCGCCGGGTGAGCACGATGCGGGCCGCCCGCCGCGAGGCGCGCGTCGACGCCCGCTGAGGCCGCGGCAGCCGCACCCGCGACGCATACGACGAAGCCGCGCCCCTTTGTGGGGCGCGGCTTCGTCGTTCGCGGTCGCGGAGCGGGTCGTGCGGGGTCCTGCGCCGTCTCCGAGCGGCGATCAGCGGGGAATCAGAGCGGGAACGTGTCGCGCGCCAGGGTGGCGGCGAGCCGTTCCAGCAGCGGGCCGGCGTTCGCGATGCAGGCCGCGAGGTCCGGTTCGAGGTCGGACAGGGCGTAGGCGCGGGAGATCCCGGCGGCGCGCAGGGCCTCCTCGGACAGGGCCAGCCGGCCGCACACCGCGAGGACGGGGATGCCGCCCGCACGGGCCGCCTGCGCGACGCCGACCGGCGCCTTGCCGTGCAGGGTCTGCTCGTCCAGCGAGCCCTCGCCGGTGATCACCAGGTCCGCCCGGGCCAGGGCGGGCGCGAACCCGAGCACGTCCAGCATCACCTCGATCCCCGGCCGGAACGTCGCTCCGAGGCCGACCAGCGCGCCGTAGCCGATCCCGCCGGCCGCGCCGGCCCCCGGCGCGTCCGCCGCACGCGCGTCGCCGAGCGCCTCCGCGAACCGGCCCAGCGCCGCGTCGAGCGCCTCGACCTCGAACGGCGACGCGCCCTTCTGCGGCCCGTACACCGCCGCGGCGCCCTTCGGCCCGAGCAGCGGGTTGTCCACGTCGCTGGCGAGCACGACCTCGGTCTGCGCCAGCCGCGGGTCCAGCCCGCTCAGGTCGGCGGTCGCCAGGCCCGCGAGCGGCCCGCCTCCGTGGCTGACCGGCTGACCGGCTGAGTCCAGCAGCCGGGCGCCGAGCGCGGTGAGCATGCCGGCGCCGCCGTCGGTGGTGGCGCTCCCGCCGACACCCAGCACGATGGTGCGGGCCCCGGCGTCCAGCGCGGCGCGCAGCAGCTCGCCGGTGCCGTAGGTGGTGGCGGTCAGCGGCGCGAAGACCCCGGGCGGCAGGTGGCGCAGCCCGGACGCCTCGGCCATCTCGACCACCGCGGTGTCGCCGCGGACCGCGTACACGGCCTCGACGGGGGTGCCCAGCGGCCCGGTGACGGTGCGGGTGCGGCGTTCGAACCCGGCGGCGACCGCCGCGTCGACGGTGCCGTCACCGCCGTCGGCGACCGGCAGCGCCTCGACGGTCAGCCCGGGGGCGACGGACCGCAGCCCGGCCTCGACGTGCTCCGCCACCTGCACCGCGGTGAGCGAGCCCTTGAACTTGTCGGCGGCGATCAGCACGCGCCCGGTCGATTCTGTTGCAGCCTCGGACACTGAAAGTTCTCCATCCGGAACGGTGGGTCGCGCCGTCGCGACCCTATCCCGGGCACGGCGCGGCTGCCCATGGGCGACCCGCGCGCGCCCGCGTAGTTTGGTGCCATGACCACCACCGACTACGCGACGTACATCGCGGGCCTGCCCCGGATCCTCGCCGGCGCCAACACGCTGTTCCGCTCGGCCGACGGTCGGGTCCTGCTGGTCGAGCCGAACTACCGGGACGACGGGACGTGGACGCTGCCCGGTGGCACGATCGAGTCCGACGAGGGCGAGACGCCCCGGCAGGCGGCCCGCCGCGAGTCCCTGGAGGAGATCGGCCTGGACGTGCCGCCCGGTGCGCTGCTGGCCGTGGACTGGATCACCGGGCCGGGCCGCCCGCCGCTGACCAGCTTCCTGTTCGACGGCGGGATCCTCACCGAGCAGCAGCTCGCCGCGGTGCGGCTCCAGGAGGAGGAACTGGACTCCTGGCGGCTGACGCAGGTCGACGAGATCGGCCACTACCTCACCCCGGGCGCAACCCGCCGGGTGCGGGCCGCGCTTGCCGCGCTGCTGGCCGGCACGGGCCCGGCGGAACTGGTCAACGGCCGCCCCGCGGACGGCGTCGCGGCGGCGGAGTCGTAGGGGCTGCCGTCCCGGTCTCGGCGGCGTCGCGGTGACCGCGAGTCGTCAATCCGAAGGGGCCGCCTCCGGGGCCGCGTTGGGCACGCAGACCCGCAAGCAGCCGTCAGTCCGACGGGGCCGCGTTGGGCACGTAACCGAGGTCCGGCGCCGGGTCCTGGGGGCCGTGCGCACGCAGACCCGCGAGCAGCTCGGCGAGGTTCGGCGGCCACAACGCCTCTTCGGCGGCGGCGAGTTCGGCCGGTGTCCACCAGCGCGCGTGCAGGATGCCGTCGGCGCTGTGCGCGGCGGCCAGGTCCCCGGTGAGCGGGCGGTGCGGTGCGTAGGCGACGTAGATGTGCTCGTGCTGGCGCACCGGCACGGTGACGCGGGTGAAGTCGTGCTCCCAGGTGCACAGCAGCGGTCCTGGCTCGACGTCGGTCCAGCCGGTCTCCTCGCGGACCTCGCGGCGGGCGCCGTCACGCGGGCTCTCGCCCGGGTCCAGGCCCCCGCCGGGCATCGCCCAGTGGATGCCGACCTCGGGGTTGTCGTAGCGCAGCAGCAGAACGGACCCGTCCGGGGCGAGCACGGCGACGCGTGCGGCCGCCCTCGGCGTGCGGGCGGTCACGGTGCCACCGCCCTCCGGGCGGGGACTCGGGTGGTCGTTGGGTTCGCTGGCACGTGCTCGGGTCAAGAAGATCACACTCCGGAATCCGCGGAGAGATCATCTTATCGACCGCTCCCCGGGGCGGATTTGGCCGCGGCCCTCGGCTTCCGGGGTGCCCCCGGGCTGCCGTTCCCGTGCAACGG
>WRCZ01000463.1 GCA_009783685.1 Actinomycetes bacterium | reverse complement strand
GACGGCGACGGCTGCTTCCAGATGACCAACCAGGAACTGGTCACCTGCGCGCTGAACAACATCCCGATCAAGGTCGCCATCATCAACAACGGTGCCCTGGGCATGGTCCGCCAGTGGCAGAACCTCTTCTACGGCGAGCGGTTCTCGAACACGGTGCTGCACGACGGCGCCGAGGGCGTCCCCGGCTCCACCCGCGGCGTCGGCTCCATCCAGAACCGCGGCACCCGCGTGCCGGACTTCGTCAAGCTGGCCGAGGCGATGGGCTGCGTGGGCCTGCGCTGCGAGTCCCCGGACGACCTGGACAAGGTCATCGCCGAGGCCAACGGCATCAACGACCGCCCGGTCGTGGTGGACTTCATCGTCCACGAGGACGCCATGGTGTGGCCGATGGTCGCCGCCGGCACCTCCAACGACGAGATCATGGCAGCACGGGATGTCCGTCCTGATTTCAGTGACGGGCTGGACGACTGACGAACGGCGAAGACCAGAGCTAAGGAAGACCACCCCATGTCCAAGCACACGCTGTCCGTCCTGGTGGAGAACAAGCCCGGCGTCCTGGCCCGGATCACCGCCCTGTTCTCGCGCCGCGGCTTCAACATCGACTCCCTCGCGGTCGGCACCACCGAGCACCCCGACATCTCCCGCATCACCATCGTGGTCAACGTGATCGACGAGCTGCCGCTGGAACAGGTGACCAAGCAGCTGAACAAGCTGGTCAACGTGCTGAAGATCGTCGAGCTGGACCCGGGCGCGGCCGTCGCCCGCGAGCTGGTCCTGGTGAAGGTGCGCGCCGACAACGACACGCGCTCCCAGGTCGTCGAGATCGTCCAGCTGTTCCGCGCCAAGACGGTGGACGTCTCGCCGGAGGCCGTCACCATCGAGGCCACCGGCAGCGCCGACAAGCTGGAGGCCATGCTCAAGATGCTGGAGCCCTTCGGCATCAAGGAGCTGGTCCAGTCCGGCACGATCGCCATCGGCCGCGGCGCCCGCTCCATCACCGACCGCTCGCTGCGCGCCCTGGAGCGCTCCGCGTGACCCCGGCGGCGCCGCGCCCGCACCGGGAGCGGCGCCGCCGATCCGCATAGCGAGATCCCCGAACGTTTCACCGCCCACCGGTCGTAACGTGGGCCGTACAACCCGAACCAAGGAGAGACCCGAAGTGGCCGAGCTGTTCTACGACGACGACGCCGACCTGTCCATCATCCAGGGCCGCAAGGTCGCGGTCATCGGATACGGCAGCCAGGGCCACGCCCACGCGCTGTCGCTGCGTGACTCGGGCGTCGACGTGCGCGTCGGTCTGCACGAGGGCTCCAAGTCCAGGGCGCAGGCCGAGGAGCAGGGCCTGCGCGTGGTGACGGTGGCCGAGGCCGCCGCCGAGGCCGACGTCATCATGATCCTGGTGCCGGACCCGATCCAGGCCCGCGTCTACGAGGAGTCCATCAAGGACCACCTGAAGGACGGCGACGCGCTGTTCTTCGGCCACGGCCTGAACATCCGGTACGGCTTCATCAAGCCCCCGGCCGGCGTGGACGTCTGCATGGTCGCCCCCAAGGGCCCGGGCCACCTGGTCCGCCGCCAGTACGAGGAGGGCCGCGGCGTCCCGTGCATCGTGGCCGTCGAGCAGGACGCGACCGGCAAGGCGTTCGCGCTGGCCCTGTCCTACGCCAAGGGCATCGGCGGCACCCGCGCCGGCGTCATCAAGACCACCTTCACCGAGGAGACCGAGACCGACCTGTTCGGCGAGCAGGCGGTGCTGTGCGGCGGCACCTCCGCGCTGGTCAAGGCGGGCTTCGAGACCCTGGTCGAGGCCGGCTACCAGCCGGAGATCGCGTACTTCGAGTGCCTGCACGAGCTCAAGCTCATCGTGGACCTGATGTACGAGGGCGGCCTGGAGAAGATGCGCTGGTCGGTCTCCGAGACCGCCGAGTGGGGCGACTACGTCACCGGCCCGCGGATCATCACCGACCAGACCAAGGCCGAGATGAAGAAGGTCCTCGCCGAGATCCAGGACGGCAGCTTCGCCAACAACTGGATCGCCGAGTACAACGCCGGCCTGCCGAAGTACAACGAGTACAAGAAGGCCGACGAGGGCCACCTGCTGGAGACCACCGGCAAGAAGCTCCGCAAGCTGATGAGCTGGGTGGACGAGGAGGCGTAAGCCCCTCGGGGACGCGCCGGGAGGCGTCGCTTCGTGCACCGTGCCACCGTGGTCCGACCACGATGCGGAACGGGGTTTGTACGAAGCGACGCAACCCTTGCGGGTGATCCTTCCATTTCGTCGAAGGCGCCCGGTAAGCCCGCCGATACACTCCCTTAACAAGCGCGTCAGGCTCACAGCGTCGTGTGTCTTCCGCGGCATGCCACACCCCCGCCTGGTGGGCCCAGCCCACCCCGCCTCCCTGGAGCGGTCGCACGGGACCGGCCGCCCACGAAGGACAAGTGAGGACCACGTGAGCCAGAAGCCTGTCGTACTCATCGCAGAAGAGCTGTCACCCGCCACGGTGGACGCGCTCGGTCCGGACTTCGAGATCCGGCACTGCAACGGAGCGGACCGAGCCGATCTGCTGTCCGCGATCACCGATGTCGACGCCATCCTGATCCGCAGCGCCACCAAGGTGGACGCCGAGGCCGTCGCGGCCGCCCGCAAACTCCGCGTCGTCGCCCGCGCGGGCGTCGGCCTGGACAACGTCGACGTCGCCGCCGCCACCAAAGCCGGCGTGATGGTCGTCAACGCCCCGACGTCCAACATCGTCACCGCCGCCGAGCTGGCCTGCGGCCTGATCGTCGCCACCGCCCGCAACATCGCGCCCGCCAACGCGGCGCTGAAGGCGGGGGAGTGGAAGCGGAACAAGTACACCGGCGTCGAGCTGAGCGAGAAGACCCTCGGCGTGGTGGGCCTGGGCCGGATCGGTGTCCTGGTCGCCCAGCGGATGGCCGCCTTCGGCATGAAGGTCGTCGCCTACGACCCCTACGTGCAGCCGGCCAAGGCCGCGCAGATGGGCGTCAAGCTGCTGACCCTCGACGAGCTGCTCGAGACCTCCGACTTCATCACCGTGCACCTGCCCAAGACGCCGGAGACGCTCGGCCTGATCGGCGACGAGGCGCTGCACAAGGTCAAGCCGTCGGTGCGGATCGTCAACGCCGCGCGCGGCGGGATCGTCGACGAGGAGGCGCTGGCCTCCGCGCTCAAGGAGGGCCGGGTCGCCGGCGCGGGCCTGGACGTGTACGCCAAGGAGCCCTGCACCGACTCGCCGCTCTTCCAGTTCGACAACGTGGTGGCCACCCCGCACCTGGGCGCCTCCACCGACGAGGCCCAGGAGAAGGCCGGTATCGCGGTCGCCCGGTCGGTGCGGCTGGCGCTGGCCGGCGAGCTGGTGCCGGACGCGGTCAACGTCCAGGGCGGCGTGATCGCCGAGGACGTCAAGCCGGGGCTGCCGCTGGCCGAGAAGCTCGGCCGCATCTTCACCGCGCTGGCCGGCGAGGTCGCCGCCCGGCTCGACGTCGAGGTCTGCGGCGAGATCACCCAGCACGACGTCAAGATCCTCGAACTCAGCGCGCTCAAGGGCGTGTTCGAGGACGTGGTGGCGGAGACCGTGTCCTACGTCAACGCGCCGCTGTTCGCGCAGGAGCGCGGCGTCGAGGTGCGGCTGACCACCAGCAGCGAGTCGCCCAACCACCGCAACCTGGTCACCGTGCGCGGCACCCTCGCCGACGGCGCCGAGGTCTCGGTCTCCGGCACGCTCGCCGGTCCCAAGCACCTGCAGAAGATCGTCGCGGTCGGCGACGAGGACGTCGACCTGGCGCTCGCGGACCACATGGCGTTCCTGCGCTACACCGACCGTCCGGGCGTGGTCGGCACCATCGGCCGCATCCTCGGCGAGGTCGACGTCAACATCGCCGGCATGCAGGTCGCCCGCGCGGCCGTCGGCGGCGAGGCCCTGGTGGCCCTCACCGTCGACACCAGCATCCCGGCCGGCGTCCTGGCCGACATCGCCGACGAGATCGGCGCCACCTCCGCCCGCGCCGTCAACCTGGTCGACTGACCCGCGCGGCTCCGGTCCCGCTCGCCAACGACAGCGCTGCCATTCCCTCGCAAGGATGGCGGCGCTGTCGTTTCCCGGCACTGGTCTGATCGACGACATGTAAGCAGCCCGGCGGGGGCTCACAGGCGGGACGCCTTCAGGGCCATGTGGAGGAGGAGGCGGGACTGGCCGTCGGCGAGGTCGAGGCCGGTGAGCTGCTCGATGCGGGAGAGGCGGTAGTAGAGGGTCTGGCGGTGGATGGCCAGGGCCGCGGCCGTGCGGGCGGCCTGGCCCGCGTGGTCGAGGTAGACCTCGGCGGTGCGGGCGAGGTCGCGGTGGTCGGGGGACAGGAGCGGCACGACCGCGGGATCGGGCGGGGCGCCGGCGGGCAGCGCGGTCAGCAGCCGGTAGGCACCGAGGTCCGTCCAGCGGGCGACCGGCCCGAGGTCGGGCTGCGCCTCCGCCGCACGGGCGGCGTCCCGCGCCTCCCGCCACGCCTCCGGCAGCGCGCCCAGGTCCTCCCGGCCGTCACCGATCCCGGCGACGGCCGGTGCCAGGCGCTCCAGCAGGCGCAGCGCCGCGGACTGCGCGGGCGCGAGCAGTTGCGGTGAGCGCAGCCGCACCAGGCAGGCCACCGGCTCCGGCCGTCCCGCGGCGCCCGCCCGGTGCGCGGCCGTCCCGGCCGTACTCCCGGGTGCGGGCGCCGCGCCCCCCGGGCCACTCCCATGCGGCACGTACGTGATCGCCGCCGCGCCCGGCACCGCCCGCAGCCCGGGCAGCTCCGGCGGTTCCGGTTCGCCGGGAACCGGACCGGCCGCCGTCACCGCGGCCGTCCCGGGAGCCACACCCGCACCCCTGCCCGTGGCGCCGGCCGCGCCGGGAGTACCGCGGCCGGGGACCGTCCCGGGCGCGGCGCCGCGGACGCAGACCAGGGCGTGCGGCTCGCCCGCGTCCTCGCCGAGCGCGGCGCGCAGCGCGTCCTCGGCCTCGTCGCGGGCCGCCCGCGAGGCCGCGGTGAGCAGCGCGCGCAGGGCGAG
>WRCZ01000462.1 GCA_009783685.1 Actinomycetes bacterium | reverse complement strand
TGCTGCCCGATCCGTCGAGAGCGATCGTCTGGCCGGTCGCGATGACGTTGTCGGGCGCGCCCGAGGCGGTGTCCGGCCAGGTGAAGGTGAGCCCGTCGTGGTGGACGGTGGCGCCGCGCGCCAGTCCGGCCGCGGTGAGCGCCTGCCAGGAGTAGGTGTTGCCGACGCCGTCGAAGTCGCCGGCGTCGATGTCGTCGTCGTCGGTGATGCCGCGGTTGTTGCGCGCGGCGGCCAGCGACGCGTAGGGCACCTCGACCTGGGTGCGGGCGTGGCTGACGCCGCGTTCGCCGTGCGCGTCGTAGACCGCCTGCACGGTGAGGGCGGCCTGCTGCCCGGGTGTCGCGCCGGCCGGCGCGGTGACCGTCCAGCGGGCGCTCAGGGTCCTGCCGCTGGACACCGCGGTGAAGGTGGTGGCGGTGGTCGGCGTGGCCCGCCAGCCGTCCGGGACCTGCACGGTCAGCGCGAGGCTCTTGAGCGTCGGGTTGCCAATGTTGGCGAACTCCGCCGCGATCTCGGTGGATCCGCCGGCCGGGACGAGGAGCGGCGCGGCCTGCGCGGACAGCGTTCCGTACGGGACGGCGGGGCCGCCGGGATCGGACTGCCGGACCCGGATGCGGGTCCCGGCCGACCCGAGGGACGGGTGGGTGGCGCGGACGGTGACGGTGCCGGGCGAGTTGCGGAGCGTGCGGATCCAGACCGCGGCGGCGCCGCCGGTGTCGGCGAACGGGAACGGGTTGTCGCCGACCAGCACGGCCGGGCCCTGTACCTCCAGGCGGACCTGGCCGCCGGCGTAGGGGCGCGGCGCGCCGTGGGCGTCCACCGCCCGGAACACCACGCGGGTGGCGTCGGAGCCGTCGCCGACCAGTTCGACGTCGTCGGCCTGGAGCAGCAGCCGGTCGCCGGCCGGGTCGGCGGTGAAGCTCCGGGAGGCGACCTTGAGGTCGCCGAGGTAACCGTCGATGCGCAGGTCCGGCAGCGAACCGCCGTCCACGCCGCTGAAGTCGACGAAGGACGGCGGGTAGGGCAGGTGCCCGTAGTCCGCGGTGTCGGGGGTGGCCGTCGCGTGGTGCCGGCCGCCGACGTAGACCTCCAGCCGGTCCAGGTTCGAGCAGATCATCGCGCTCGTCAGGCCGGTGACCGGGGAGACCGGGCCGAAGTCCCAGTAGAAGGCGGGCTGGATGACCGCCCGTTGCCGCGGGTCGACCTGCGACTGGTAGACGGCGGCACCGGGCTTGAGGACCCGGAACAGGTCGGCGACGCCGATGTACTTGACGCCCTGGTACTGGTTGCCGCTGCCCGACGGGTAGTCGAAGCCGCCCCAGGCGATCACCCCGCAGTAGCGGGCGTCCGCCGCGGCGAGGGCGTGGACGCGGGCGTGCGCGGTGGCCTGGCCCTGCTGCACGTCCTGGGTGTCGGTGCGGCGGTAGTACTTCGCCGGGCCCGACAGGGTGCCCACCGCCTCGCTGACCATGTACGGCCGGTCGGTGCGGGGCGCCTGCAGCTCGGGGCGCTGCTTGCCGTCCGGTCCGGTGCTGGTGGAGTAGTCGTTCTGCGAGAAGACGTCCTCCAGGTAGTCCGGCGTGTTGTGGCGCCCGGCCATCGCGCCGACGGTCGGCCGGGACGGGTCGAGCGCGTGCGCGAGGTCGTTGGTGCGGGTGTAGAACGGCACGTCGTCCGCGGTCTCGTTGAGGCGGGAGCCCCAGATGACGACGGACGGGTGGTTGCGGTCCCGGCGGATCATGGTGCCGACGTCGCGGACCGCGGCCTCCTTCCACGCGGCGTCGCCGAGGTAGCCCCAGCCGGGGGCCTCCTCCCAGACCAGCAGCCCCAGTTCGTCGCAGGCGTCGAGGAACGCCTCGGACTGCGGGTAGTGCGAGCAGCGCACGATGGTGCTGTTCAGTTCGCTGCGCAGGATCTCCGCGTCCTTGCGCTGCACCCGCTCCGGCATGGCCGCGCCCGTGAACGGAAAGAACTGGTGCCGGTTGACGCCGAAGAGCTGGAGCCGGCGGCCGTTGAGGAAGAAGCCCTCCTTGGTGAACACGGCCTCGCGGAAGCCGATCCGCACCCCGTAGTCGTGCAGCGGGCTGCCGTCCACCTCCAGGGTCACCACGACCTCGTACAGTTGCGGGCGGTCGACGTCCCACAAGGTGATGTCGCCCAGGCCGGTGAGCGAGACGGCGGCGGTGCTCTGTCCGGTCCCGGTGATCCGCACCGCGGTGGCGGCGCTGGCGATCGTCCGTGATCCGTCGCGCAGTTCGGCGACGACGCGGGCGCCCTGTGCCGGGACGGTGGCCGCGTCCAGCGTGATCTCCACCTCGACGGTGCGCCGCGCCGCGTCCAGGACGGCCGTCGGGCGGGCGAACACGTCGGCGACGAAGATCTGCGGCACGGCGCGCAGCCGGGCCTGCCGGTAGATGCCGCCGGGCTGCCAGAAGTCGACGGACACCGAGGACTGGCCGGGGCGGTCCGGCGGGACGTCGATGCCGAAGGCGGCGTCGAGCCGGACGGCGAGCAGGTTGTCGCGCTGCCGGACGAGTCCGGTGATCTCCTGGCTGAACGGCAGGTACCCGCCCTGGTACTGGCCCGCGCTCTGCCCGTTGACGGTGACCGTCGACCCGGTCAGCGCGCCGTCGAAGTCGGCGAACAGCCGCAGCCCGGCCAGCTCTTCGGGGACGTCGAAGCGGCGGCGGTAGATCCACTCCTTCTCCCAGGTCGCCGGGTCCCACTGCCGCCAGGACAGGCCGGTCACCGTGTGCGGGAGGGTGACCCGCTCGAACTGCCCGTCGTCGTAGGCCGGTTGGTCGGATCCGGGGGTGAACTCGCCGCCGAACAGCCAGTCCGCGCCGAGCGGCAGCGTCCGTGCGGCCGGTCCCGGCCCGTCGCCGGACCGCGTGGACGCGTCGTCGGCATACGCCGCGCCCGTGCGGCCGAGGACGGCCAGCAGCGTCGCGGCTGCCGTGCCGTGGACGAGCGAGCGCCGGGAGAGTCCCGGGGGCGTCTGTGTCATGGGTGCTCCAACTCCGCGGTACGTGGGCGCACATGGGGGTGCCCGGTCGGCGGGCAACGCCCGTTGAGGGCATGCGTCGGGAACCCCTGTGCGGGGAGGTGTGGGACACCGGTCGTACGGCGGCGGGCACGCGGTCACACCAGGGGCGTGAACGGGCGCGGGCGCACCTGGGCGCGCCGGGGCAGCGTGGGAGGAGTCCGTACGAGCGGGAGGTGAAGGGGCGTCAGCGTGTGGACACGACGGCTACGCGGCGCACGCGCGGCAGGGCCGCGAAGGCGCGGGGCCTTCGGGCACGGGAACTGCCGGAGGGATGGTCAGCGCCGCGGGGCGTCCACGGGGTCAGGGTCGACAGATGGCGCTGGAGGTCGACATGTGATCCACATGCCGCCTGCGCACAAGCCCGCTTCGGGGCATCGTCGAAACCTTTCGCCGTCCGTGCCGCCGCTCGGGGATCGGCTCGGTGGAGGTGGCGGGGCCTTGAGGAGGACGTCGAACACGCCCTCGACCTCGCGGAATCATGGTCATCGTTTCCGACGACCGGCGGGCTGTCAACCCTGGTGCCGCGCCCCGGCGGTGGCTTCTCACCAGGTGAGACCTGCGTCGGATGTCAGCCGGCGCGCCGCACCCGTGAGCCCCGGCGGACGGCCCGCGCCGGTCCCCCCATGCGCGCGGGCGGGACCGCACACGTCCGCCTCGGGCAGGGGCACATCGGAGCCCTGTGGTACACCGGACGCCTCATCAAGGCTTTCCCGGAGGTCTCCTTCATGCGCCGCCTCGCCGTCTTCCTGGCCTCGTCCGACGGGCACGACCCGGCGCACGCCGAACTTGCCGCCGCCGTGGGCGCGGAGCTGGCCAGCCGCGGCATCGGCCTGGTCTACGGCGGCGGCCGCCGGGGGCTGATGGGCGCGCTGGCCGACGGCGCGCTCCAGGCCGGCGGCGAGGTCATCGGCGTCATGCCGCGCAGCATGGTCGCGCGCGAGTGGGCCCACGAGCAGGTGACGGACCTCCTGATATGCGACTCGATGCACGAGCGGAAGGCCCTGATGGCCGAACACGCCGACGCCTTCGTCGCCCTGCCCGGCGGCCTCGGCACCCTGGAGGAGATCTTCGAGGTCTGGTCGTGGCGCCAACTCGGCTTCCACGCCAAGCCCGTCGGCCTCCTCGACGCCGGCGGCTTCTGGACGCCGCTGCTCGACGCCCTGCGCGGCATCGCCGGCTCCGGCTTCCTTCCCCCGTCGACCCTGGACGACCTCGCCGTCGCCCCCGAACTGCCCGCCCTGCTCGACGCGTTGGAGACCCGGCTGCGGCGCGCCCCGCAGCCCGCCCACGGCGGCTGACGCCGGCCCTACGGCGCGGAGTCCTTCACCTCCGGGGAGATCGCGCGGCCCCGGCAGAGCGGGGCGGCCAACTCGACCGCCCCCTACGACCGTTCAGACCTCCGGGAGGTTGCATTCCGCTGGCGATCTCCCGGTGCGGCGCCCCGGCGCCGTCGTCCGCACCCGTCGTCCGCACCCGTCGTCCGCTGTGCCTCACCTCGCCCGGGCGGGGGCCGGGCCGGTGGAGCCGCGGACGATCAACTGCGGGCGGTGGAGCACGGAATGGCCCGCGGACGTCCGCTTCGGCTCGGCCTGCGCGTGCAGTTCGGCGAACGCCGCCGTGGCCATCTCGGCGATCGGCTGGCGGACGGTGGTCAGGCCCGGCATCGCCATCTGCGCCAGCATGATGTCGTCGTAGCCGACCACGGAGACGTCCCGCCCGACCTCCAGGCCGGCGTCCCGCACCCCGGCGCAGACGCCCAGCGCGCACACGTCGTTGATCGCCATGATGGCGGTGGGCGGTTCCGGGCCCTCCAGCAGTTCGCGGGCCGCGGCCCGCCCCAGCTCGGCGGCGTCCAGGTCGTCGAAGTTGTCCGTCGAGGCGCCGGAGCAGACGGTGACCGCCTCCGGCGGCAGTTCCGCGGTCTCCAGTGACTGCAGGAGCCCGCGGTAGCGCTCCGAGCGGTTGACGCTGCCGATCGAGCCGGAGACGAACCCGAAGCGCCGGTGGCCGAGTTCG
>WRCZ01000461.1 GCA_009783685.1 Actinomycetes bacterium | reverse complement strand
TCCGTGACCTGGACCTGCTGCGGCCGATCTACGCGCAGACCGCGGCCTACGGTCACTTCGGCCGTGAGCTGCCGGACTTCACGTGGGAGCGCACCGACCGCGTCGACGCCCTCAAGGCCGCCGTCGGCCTCTGACGGCCGTCCCTGCCGTACCGGCTCCGGAACCCGCGTCCCCTCGGGGGGCGCGGGTTCCGTGCGTCGCGCGGTGTCGTCGCACGTCCGGCGGGGCAGGCGGTGTCCGTGCGGTCTGGTAGGAAATGAGCGTGAGCGGCGAGAACGGGCAGGACGAGCAGCACCCGGACGCCCCCGACGGCGGGGCGCAGGGAGGCGAGCAGCTGGCCCTGATCCGCGACACCGTGCGCAAGAACCGGGCCAAGCCGCGCACCTGGCGCGGCGCGGCCCTCGCCGAGGGGCTGCCGGTCGCGCGCGTCCTGGTCGACAAGGGACTCGTCCACCTCGACCAGTACTTCGACTACGCGGTGCCCGCCGCCATGGACGAGGAGGCCCGGCCCGGCGTCCGGGTCCGGGTGCGGTTCGGGGCCCGCGTCGTCAAGGGCCGCCGCGAGGGCGGCACCCTGCACGACGGCTTCATCGTCGAACGCCGGGCCGACACCGACTTCCGCGGCCCGCTGGCCCCGCTCGCCCAGGTGCTGTCCCCGGAACCCGTCCTCACCCCGGCGCTGCTCGCGCTCTGCCGCCAGGTCGCCGACCGGTACGCCGGCGCGCTCGCCGACGTCGTCCAGCTCGCCGTACCGCCCCGGATGGCCCGGGCGGAACGCGACCCGTCGCCGCAGCCGCGCTCCGACCCGCCGATGCCCGAACCCGGCAGCTGGGAGCGGTACGCCACCGGGCCCGCCTACCTCGCGGCCCTCGCCCGCGGCGACACCCCGCGGGCCGTGTGGCTGGCGCTGCCCGGGCCGCACTGGCCCGGCGAACTCGCCACCGCCATGGCCACCGCGCTGGCCTCGGGCCGCGGCGCGCTCGCCGTGCTGCCCGACGGGCGGGCCGCCGCCCGCGTCGACCAGGCCCTCACCGCGCTGCTCGGCGAGGGGCGCCATGTGCTGCTCACCGCCGACGCCGGCCCCGAGGAGCGGTACCGCCGCTGGCTGGCGGTCAGCCGCGGCACGGTGAAGGCGGTCGTCGGCACCCGCGCCGCGATGTTCGCGCCGGTCGCCGACCTCGGACTCGTCGCGCTGTGGGACGACGGCGACTCCAGCCACGCCGAACAGCACGCGCCGCAGCCGCACGCCCGCGAGGTGCTGCTGCTGCGGGCCCGCGAGGAGCGCACCGCGTTCCTGCTCGGCGGCGTCACCAGCACCGTCGAGGGAGCGCAGCTGGTGGAGAGCGGATGGGCGCTGCCGCTCGCCGCCTCCCGCGCGGAGGTACGGGCCGCGGCCCCGCTGATCCGCACCGTCTCGGACGCCGACCAGGCCCGTGACGAGGCGGCCCGCGCCGCACGGCTGCCGTCGCTCGCCTGGCAGGTCACCCGGGACGCGCTGGCCCGCGGCCCGGTGCTGGTCCAGGTGCCGCGCCGCGGCTATCTCCCCAAGCTCGCCTGCGACCGCTGCCGCGAACCTGCCCGGTGCGCGGCCTGCGCGGGCCCGCTGGAACTGCGCGACCGGTCCGGCACGCCGGTCTGCGGCTGGTGCGGGCGGCCCGCCGCCGACTGGCACTGCGCCGAGTGCGGCGGTACGCGGCTGCGCGCCCGGGTGGTCGGGGCGCGGCGCACCGCGGAGGAGCTCGGCCGGGTGTTCCCCAGCGTGCCGGTCCGCACGTCGGGCCGGGACACCGTGCTGGCCTCGGTCGGGGACGCGCCCGCGCTGGTGGTCGCCACTCCCGGCGCGGAACCGGTCGCCGACGGCCCCGGCTACGCGGCCGCGCTGCTGCTGGACGGCTGGGCGCTGCTCAACCGGCCCGACCTGCGCGCGGGCGAGGAGGCGCTGCGGCGCTGGGCGCTCGCCGCCGCCCTCGTGCGGCCGGCCTCGCAGCAGGGCACCGTCGTGGTGCTGGCCGAGCCGACGCTGCGGCCGGTGCAGGCGCTCGTCAGGTGGGACCCCGCCGGGCACGCGCTGCGGGAGCTCTCCGAGCGGGCCGAGCTGAGGTTTCCGCCGGTGGCGCGGATGGCGTCGGTCATCGGGTCGCCGGCCGCGATCGCCGACGTCGTCGACACGTTGCGGCTGCCGCCGGGGGCGGATCTGCTGGGGCCCGTGCCGGTGCCCTCCGGGCGGGGGGAGTGGGAGGCACGCGGGCGCGGGGGCGGCGGGGGCCGCGGGGGCGGATCCGGTGGCGGGCGCGGTGAGCGCGGTGAGCGCGGTGGCGCTCCTGCGCAGGGGGAGCGGGAGCGGGAGCCGCGGGAGCGGCTGCTCATCCGGGTGCCGCCCGGGTCGGGGGCGGCGCTGGCCGCCGCGCTCAAGGAGGCGCGGGTGGCGCGGGCCGCGCGGGGGGCGGCGGAGCCGGCGCTCATGCGGATGGATCCGCTGGACATCGGCTAGCAACGTCCGTTGCGGGGTGGCTGGCGGCGCCTGTCGGTCCTGTGCTGGGGTGCGCTGGCGGGTGCGCGTCCGTGCGGGGTTGCGCGCGCCTGCGGCGCGCTGGTGTTCCCACCCGCACCACCCGTTCTGTCTCGTTGCCAGGTGGCGGTGGCCCTTGCTGGGCTTGAGCGCCGTCGGCGGCTGCCGGCTCGGGAGGGGTGGGACCGTCTGGGGTGCGCTGGCGGGTGCGCGTCCGTGCGGGGTTGCGCGCGGCTGCGGGAGGGGGCGGGTGAGCGGGTGCCGGTGGGCCGTCGGGGGGGCGCCGTCGGCGGCTGCACGGTGTCGGCATGACGGGCAGACGCCGAAGGCGGGGTGGGGCAGGGGAGGGTCAGCCGTTGCGGGGGGAGGGGAAGGCGGCGCTCTGGACGGGCTCCTCGCGGAGCGGCCCCGGCATCGAGCGGGCCGCGGGCACGGACGGCTGGCGGACCAGCGTCGGCTCGTCGGCGATGCCGTTGGACGTCGCCGGCGCGGAGCCGGGCCCGGACACCGTGGGGGCGGGCGCCCGCCGGCCGCCGTAGCGGCGGTGCACCGCCTGCTTGGTGACCCCGAGCGCCGAGCCCACCGCGTCCCAGGAGAAGCCCAGCGAGCGGTCGAAGTCCACCGCCGCGGTGACCAGCGACTCCACGCTGTCGCGCAGCTCCTGCGCCAGCCGTACCGTCGGCGCGGGCGCCCGCCCGTAGACGATGAATCCGGCGCTGGGGCCGCTGCGGCGCGGGCGGTACACGTTGCCCAGCTGGGCGGTCAGCGTCCGCAGCGCGTCCACCTGGCGGCGAACCCTCTCGATGTCGCGCACCAGCAGGTGCAGGGTGGCCCGTGCCTGGGCATCAGGAGTTGCGTGGTCGGGCATCAACAAGCCTCTCCAACCGGCGTTGCATGGAACGGGCCGTGCGGTGTCGTGTGCATTGACCCGATTTCGGTCAAACTCTCTTGACCAACGCGCCACCTCCCCCGGGGGTAACGCCCGCAGGGGCGCAGCCGTCGTGCCGGGGGCGCGCGGGCAGGCGTGCACCCCCCGGCACGCGCCGAACTAGACTTGACCCCTCACCCGTGCCCCCGCACCAGGAGACCCGCCCGTGTCCGTCAAGCCCATCCGCCTGTTCGGCGATCCGGTGCTGCGCATGACGGCGCAGCCCGTGACCACCTTCGACCGCGAACTGCGCACCCTGGTCAAGGACTTGACCGACACCATGCAGGACGCCCCGGGCGCCGGCCTGGCCGCGCCCCAACTCGGCATCTCCCTGCGCGTGTTCACCTACCACGTGGACGGCGAGCTGGGCCACCTGATCAACCCGGACCTCAGCCTCAGCGAGGAGGAGCAGGACGGCCCCGAGGGCTGCCTGTCCCTGCCCGGGCTGACCTACGACTGCCGGCGGGCGTACGGGGTGGTCGCCCGCGGCGTCAACATGTACGGCGATCCGGTGACCGTCGAGGGCACCCAGCGCCTCGCCCGCTGCATCCAGCACGAGACCGACCACCTCGACGGCGTCATCTTCATCGACCGGCTCGACACCGAGCAGCGCAAGGCCGCGCTGAAGGCGATCCGCGAGGCCGAGTGGGCGGACGGTGCCGCCCCGCCGGTCAAGGTCTCCCCGCACAGCACCTTCGGCCGGGCGCTGTAAACAGGTAAGGCCGCCCGCGCGCCGGGCCGCCCGTAGCCGCGCCAGGCTCCTCCACCGCGTCAACCGAGAGGCACACCCCGCACGATGAGGCTCGTCTTCGCCGGCACCCCCGAGGTCGCCGTTCCCGCCCTGGACGCCCTGCTCGCCTCGCCGCGGCACGAGGTCGTCGCCGTCGTCACCCGTCCCGACGCGACCGCGGGCCGCGGGCGCCGGATGGTGGCCAGCCCGGTCGCGCAGCGCGCCGAGGAGGCCGGCATCGAGGTGCTCAAGCCGCAGCGGCCGCGGGACGAGGACTTCCTGGACCGGCTGCGCGCCATCGCCCCGGACTGCTGCCCGGTCGTGGCCTACGGCGCGCTGCTGCCCAAGGCGGCGCTGGAGGTCCCGGCCAGGGGCTGGGTGAACCTGCACTTCTCGCTGCTGCCCGCCTGGCGCGGCGCGGCCCCCGTGCAGCATGCGGTGATGGCCGGCGACGAGGTCACCGGCGCCTCCACGTTCCTGATCGAGCAGGGCCTCGACTCCGGCCCGGTGTACGGGGTGATCACGGAGGGGATCCGCCCCACCGACACCAGCGGCGACCTGCTCACCCGCCTCGCGCAGAGCGGCGCCGGCCTGCTCGCGGCCACCATGGACGGCATCGAGAACGGCGAGCTGGTGGCGCGGCCGCAGCCGGCCGACGGCATCACCGTCGCGCCGAAGATCACGGTCGAGGACGCCGCCGTCGACTGGACCGCGCCCGCCCTGCGCGTGGACCGCCTGATCCGTGGCTGCACGCCGGCGCCGGGCGCCTGGACGCTGAGCGAGGGCGAGCGCCTCAAGCTCGGACCGGTCACCCTCGCGCCGGACGTCACCGACCTGGCGCCCGGCGAGATCGCCGTCGCCAAGAACGCCCTCCACGTGGGCACCGGGAGCCACGCGGTGCGGCTCGGCGAGGTGCAGGCCGTCGGCAAGAAGCGGATGGCCGCCGCCGACTGGGCCCGCGGCACCCGCATCACCTCCGGCGC
>WRCZ01000460.1 GCA_009783685.1 Actinomycetes bacterium | reverse complement strand
GCTCGGCCTGCTCCGCGGTGGGGCGGGGGGCGGTGTGCAGCAGAAGGGTCAGCCGCTCGCTCCACTGCCGGAACAGCAGGGCCTGCCGCGCCCCGAACGGGTCCGCGGCCAGGACGCCGATCGGCTGGTCGCGGATCTCCCACCCGTGGCAGTAGGGGCAGTGCACCACGTCCCGCCCCCAACGCGACGCGATCCCCGGCACGTCGGGCAGTTCGTCGGTGACTCCTGAAGTGACCAGCAGCCGCCGGGCCCGCGCGGTGCGGCCGCCCTCGATCGCGACCGTGAAGCCGTCGTGGTCCCGCTCGGCGGACAGCGCCCGGCCCTCCAGCACCGCGCCGCCGTAGCCGGTCACCTCGCGGCGTCCCGCCGCCAGCAGGTCGCCGGGCGGGGCGCCGTCGCGGGAGAGGAAGCCGTGCAGGTGCGCTGCCGGCGCGTTCCTGGGCCGGCCGCCGTCGACGACCAGCACCGACCTGCGCGCCCGACCCAGCATGAGGCCCGCGCTCAGGCCCGCCGGGCCGCCGCCGACCACCACCACGTCGTAGGAGTCGACGTCCTTCACCTCCGCCGCGTCGTCCGGAGCGACGCTCCCGACCACCGCCGCGTCGTACCGGTCGATGCTCGCGGCCTCCGCCGCGCCGTACCGATCGACGCCGCCGGCCTCGGATTCCCGGGTCATCGTGACCACCTCCGACGCCAAGGTCCCCCCAGGCGCGGCAAGGCGACAAAGTTCTTTGCGGAAAGTGCAAAACGCGGGCAGGGTGGAGGGATGGACGACGATCTGGACGCGGTGCTGGCCGCGGTCGGGCCGCGACTGCGCGAGCTGCGCCGTCGACGCGGCACCACGCTGACCGCCTTGTCGGAGACCACCGGGATCCCGATCAGCACGCTGTCCCGGCTGGAGTCGGGGCAGCGCAGACCAGGCCTCGAACTCCTGCTGCCGCTGGCCAGGGCCTACCGGATGCCGATCGACGAGCTGATCGGCGCGCCGGACGACCTCGACCCCCGGGTCCGCCCGCAGCCGTTCACCCGCAACGGCATGACCGTGGTCCCGCTGACCCGCAAACCCGGCGGGTTGCAGGCGTTCAAGCAGCTGCTGCCCGCCGGCCTGACCGACGGACGCGAGCCCGACCCCCGCTCACACGAGGGCTACCACTGGCTCTACGTCCTGCACGGCCGGCTGCGGGTGGTCCTCGGCGACCGGGACTTCGTCCTCGCCGAGGGAGAGGTCGCCGAGTTCGACACCCACCTGCCGCACTGGTTCGGCAACGCCGACGAGCGTTCCGTGGAGTTCCTCAGCATCCTCGGTCCGCAGGGCGAGCGCGTCCACATCAGAGCGCGCTTCCGCCCTCCGACGGATCCGGCGGGCCCTGATGATCCGCTGGATCCACCGGGTCCAGCAGGTCCAGCAGGTGCCGGGTGAAGCCGGCCGTCGTGCCGGTGCCGCCGAGGTCGGGGGTCACGGCGCGCCCGTCGGCGAGGGCCGCGGCGATGGCGGCGGTGACCTCGGCGGCGGCCTCGGGGTGGCCGAGGTGGTCGAGCATGAGGGCCGCAGACCAGATCGCCCCGATCGGATTGGCGATGCCCTTGCCCGCGATGTCCGGCGCGGAGCCGTGCACCGGCTCGAACATCGAGGGGTGCTCCCCCTCCGGGTTGAGGTTGGCCGAGGGCGCGATGCCGATGCTGCCCGCCACCGCCGCGGCCAGGTCACTGAGGATGTCGCCGAAGAGGTTGGAGGCGACGACCACGTCGTAGCGGGCGGGGTCGAGGACGAACTTGGCGGCGAGGGCGTCGATGTGCTCCTGCTCCCACGTCACGCGGGTGTGGGCGGCGGCGGCCTCGGCCACGATCTCGTCCCAGAACGGCATGGTGTGGACGATGCCGTTGGACTTGGTCGCCGAGGTGAGCCGGCCGCGGCGGCGGTCGGCGAGGCGGAAGGCGTAGTCGACGATGCGGGAGACGCCGGCGCGGGTGAAGACGGCCTCCTGGACGGCCATCTCCTCGGGGAAGCCGCGGTTGAGGCGGCCCCCTATCTCGCTGTACTCGCCCTCGACGTTCTCCCGCACCACGACGAAGTCGACGTCGCCGGGCAGCGCGCCGCGCAGCGGGCTGGGAATGCCCTCGAAGACCTTGATCGGCCGCAGGTTGACGTACTGGCGGAAGGCGCGGCGGATGGGGATGAGCAGGCCCCACAGGGAGACGTGGTCGGGCACGCCGGGGTAGCCGACGGCGCCGAGCAGGATCGCGTCGTGGGCGCGCAGCCGTTCGAGGCCGTCGGGGGGCATCATGGCGCCCTCGCTCAGGTAGCGGGCGCACGACCAGTCGAACTCCTCGAAGTCCCAGTCGATGTGGTGGCGGGCGCCGAGGGTCTCCAGGACCTGCCGGGCGGCGGGCAGCACTTCGGTGCCGATGCCGTCGCCGGGGATGAGGGCGATGCGGTGGCTCGTCATGGACCCGATTGCAGCAAGATCACCGCTGGCGCGTCCAAGACGCATCAGCGATTTCCTTGATAGGGCCGACCTATAGGTCCGGGCGAGCAGGGTTCGGGCGCGCAGGATTAGGGCCCGCCGGGTTCGGGCCCGCCGGGTTCGGGCTCGGGTCCTGGCTCGCCAGCTCCAGGCACGCGCGGGCCGCGGGAGTGAGTTCGGCCCGCCGGCTGATCAGCGCCACGGCGAGGGAGGCGGGCGGTTCGAGGTCCAGGACCCAGGCCCCGGCTCGTTCGGCCAGTTCGCGCCAGGCGTCGGTGACGACGGCCAGCCCGGCGCCCTTGAGCACCAGCGGCAGGATCGAGACGCGGTGCTCGCTCTCCACCGCGACGGTCAGGTCGATGCCCTGCTCGCGCAGGCCGTCGACGAAGATGCGCATGCCGGTGCCGCGCTGCCCGACGATGAGCCGGTGGCCGTGCAGGTCGCGGCAGTCGACGGGGCGGCCGGCGGGGAAGGGCCCGTCGGCCGGGGTGATCAGGACGAAGCGCTGCTCGCCCAGCGGGTGCACGGCCACCTCGCGTTCGGGCAGCGGTCCCGGCGTGGCGAGCAGGCCGAGTTCGCAGGCGCCGGTGCGGACCAGTTCGACGACGTCGCGCGGTGTGAAGGCGGCCCGGATGGTGACCATGACGCCGGGGTACTTCTCGGCGAAGCGCTGGACGAGGCCGGCCAGCGGCTCGACGGCCTGCGACGGCATCGCGGCGATGTCGAGGGCGCCGCCGCGCAGCGCCTGGACGGAGCCGACCGACGCGCGGGCGAGTTCGAGGCTGCGGACGGCGGCGCGGGCGGGTTCCACCAGGGTGTGCCCGGCCTGGGTGAGGACGGCGCGGCGGCCGATGCGGTGGAACAGGCTGCTGCCCAACTCCCGTTCCAGCGACTGGATCGACTGCGACAGCGTGGGCTGGGACAGGTAGAGCGCCGAGGCGGCCCGGTTGAACCCGCCGTGGTCGACGATCGCGAGGAAGTACTCCAGCTGCCGGACGTCCATGCTCCGCATTCTCACTCATCGCGGCTGCTTATAGGTAGGCCCTATCAGAGGCATCGGCGAAGAGTCTTGGACAGCCGCGGGGAACGGTTGCTGTGATCTGGGGCATGACCGATGAGCTGCTCCGCGGGTTCTCCTCGCGGCTGGTGGACGCCGATGACGTGCGCATCCATGTGCGCACCGCCGGCGAGGGGCCGGCCGTGCTGCTGCTGCACGGCTATCCGCAGACCCACCTCATCTGGCACCAGGTGGCGCCGGCGCTGGTCGCGCGGGGCCACTCGGTCGTGCTGAGCGACCTGCGCGGCTACGGCGACAGCGACAAGCCGGCGCCGACCGCGCCGGAGCACGCCGACTACAGCAAGCGGACGATGGCCCGCGACCAGTGGCTGGTGATGCGGGCCCTGGGCTTCGAGCGGTTCGCGGTGGCCGGGCACGACCGCGGCGGCCGGGTGGGCCACCGGATGGCCCTGGACCACCCGGAGGCGGTCAGCGCGCTGGCGGTACTGGACATCGTGCCGACCCGGCACGCGCTGCGGCACGCCGACAAGGACTTCGGGCTCGGCTACTACCACTGGTTCTTCCTCGCGGCCGGGAACGGCATCCCGGAGCACCTGATCGGCGCCGACCCGGGCTTCTGGGTGCGGACCCGGATGCAGGCCCGCCACCACGGCGGCACCCCCTTCCACCCGGCGGCCCTGGAGGAGTACGTGCGCTGCTTCTCCGACCCCGCGGCGATCCACGCCTCCTGCGAGGACTACCGCGCCGCCGCCGGCATCGACCTGCGCCACGACGACGAGGACTTCGACGCCGGCCGCCGCGTCGCCTGCCCGCTGCTGGCGCTGTGGGGCGAGCACAGCTTCGTGGGCCGCGCCTACGACGTGCCGCGGGTGTGGCGGGAGTACGCGGCGGACGTGCGCGGCCGGGCGCTGCCGTGCGACCACTACGTGCCCGAGGAGGCTCCCGTCCTCACCGGGCAGTCGCTCGCGGACTTCTTCGCGGAGGTGAGCTGAATGGCAGCAGCATCCGGGCCGACCGGACACGACGCCGGAGGCGGCGGCCAGGACGCCCGGCAGGGCCCCGGCCGGGATCCCGCCACCGAGCGCATGGTGCAGCGGCTGGCCGCCCTGACCGGGCACGAGACGCCGTCCGGCCACCGCCCCGGGCTGGAGCCGCTCTACGACCTGCTGGAGGCATGGGCCCCCGCAGGACTGGGAACCCCGCGGCGGATCGTCAGCGGCGACGTCCCCCATCTGTACTGGCCTGCCCCGGAGTCCGCCGGGGCGCCCGTCCTGGTGCTGTGCCACGCGGACACGGTGTGGCCGCTGGGCACGCTGGCCGAGCGCCCGTTCCGGCGGGAGGGGGACCGGATCACCGGCCCCGGGGTGTTCGACATGAAGGCCGGCCTAGTGATCGCGATGGACGCGCTCGCGCAGGTCCGCGCGCCGGCCCGGGTGAGCATGCTGGTGACGGGGGACGAGGAGGCGGGGTCCCTGACCTCGCGCGAGCTGATCGAGGAAGCGGCCCGCGGGTGTTCCGCGGTGCTGGTGCTGGAACCCGGCGAGGGCGACGCGGCGAAGACGGCCCGCAAGGGCGCGGCCTTCTACCGGATCTCGTTCCGGGGCAGGGCGGCGCACGCGGGCCTGGAGCCGGAGAAGGGCGTGAACGCCCTCGTCGAACTGGCCCACCAGGT
>WRCZ01000459.1 GCA_009783685.1 Actinomycetes bacterium | reverse complement strand
GCCGGGGAGACGGAGGCGGAGATGAGTGCAGCGGCACGTGCGGGCACCCCGGATCGCGACGGCGCCCGCGCACGCGAGGAGGCCGCCCGGACGCCCGGGGACGCCACCGCGCCTCAAGTCGCCCGCGCGAGCCGGGACTTCCCGCCGCGGCAGGACGCCGCCGAGGGCCGGGACGCCCTGCCGCGGCAGGGAACCCCCGCGGGCCGGGACGGCGTTGCGCGTCGCGCCGGGCTCGGCGTCCCCCGCCTCGTCGGCCGCGAGCGCGAACTCGCCCTGCTCGACCGGGCCCTCGACGAGCGGCCCGGGCTCGTCGCCGTCGCGGGCGAGGCGGGCATCGGCAAGACCCGGCTGGTGGCCGAACTCCTGCGGCGGCGCGGCGAGACGGCCCTGGTGGCCGTGTGCCTGCCGTTCCGGGAGCCGTACACGCTCGGACCCGTCGTCGACGGCGTCCGCGCCCTCGCCGACAACGTTGCCGACCTCCCGCTCACCGGTCTGGCCGGGGCCCTTCGGCCGGTCTTCCCGGAATGGGCCGGGCAACTGCCGCCCGCACCCGAGCCGTTGCCCGACGCCGCGGCCGCCCGGCACCGCCTGCTCCGCGCGCTCGTCGAGCTCATCGACTCGCTCGGCGTCGGGCTGTTCGTGGTGGAGGACGCGCACTGGGCGGACGAGACCACGCTGGAGCTGCTGCTGTTCCTGCGGGCCAGGCGGAGACGCCCGCGGCTGGCCCTCACCTACCGGCCCGAGGACGTCCGGCCGGAGTCGCTGCTGCGCCGCGTCGTCGCGCAGACCGGCGTGACCCGGCTGGAGCCCGGGCCCATGGACACCGCGGGGACGGCCGACCTGGTGTCCTCGATGCTCGGCGGGGAGCCGGTCTCCGCGGAGTTCGCCGAGTTCCTGCACCGCCGGACCGACGGGCTGCCACTGGCGATCGAGGAGTGCGTCCGGCTGCTGTACGACCGCGCGGACCTGGTGTACGAGGACGGCGCCTGGCTGCGGCGCGACGTCGCCGAGCTGGACGTCCCGCCCAGCATCCGGGACGCCGTCCTGGAGCGGACCTCGCGCCTGGCTCCCGCGGCCGTCGCGGTCCTCGGCGCGCTCGCCGTGCTCGAAGGGCAGCGGGCGCCGGCCCTGGTCGCCGAGGTCGCCGCCGTGTCCCCGCAGGACGCGGAGCACGGCCTGGCCGAGGCCCTCGCCGGCGGGCTGCTGCAGGAGGACCGCGACGGCCGCGTGGGCTTCCGGCACGGGCTGGCCGCGCGCAGCGTCCACCACGCCCTCGGCGCGATGGAGCGCGGCCGGCTGCACCTGCAAGCCGGGGAGGCCCTGGAACGGCAGCCGGTGCGCCGCGCCGCCGAACTGGCCCGGCACTTCAGGGAGGCCGGCGACCGCGACCGCTGGGCGGCGTACGCCGAGCAGGCGGCGGACCAGGCGATCTCGTCGGGCGACCCGCGCACCGCGTTCGCCCTCCTGCTGGACGTCCTCACCGGCCGTGCCGCCCGGGGAGCGGCGGTGGCCCGGCTGGTGCAGCGCATGCCGATGTACGCCGCGCCCGGCAACCCGCCGCTGCGCGAACTCGTCACCGTGCTGCGCGAGGCCGCCGGCGCCGCGCTCACGCCCGGGGAGCGGACCGAGGCCACCTGGCAGCTGGCCCGGCTGATGTTCCACCTCGGCGACGTGGAGGCCGCCTCGGACGAGATGGAGCAGATCGTGCCCGCGCTGGTCCGGGACCGGCCGGTCGCCGCGGTCCGCGCGATGATGATGCTCGCCCGCCCGCAGGCCACCGCCCGTCCGGCCGCGCACCACCGTGCCTGGCTGGAACGCGCCGGGCAGCTCGTCGAGGCCCCGCCGGGCCCGCCGCCCGAGGCCCGGCTCTCCTTCCTGATGGACCGCGCCGCCACGCTCCTGGTGCTCGGCGACCCCGCCGGGTGGACGGCGGCGCGCGAGCTGCCGTCCGGCGGGCAGTCCCCCGGCGAACTGCTCCAGCGCGCCCGGGGCCTGGCCAACCTGGGCGAGGCGGCGATGCTCTGGGGACGGTACGACGACGCGCGACGGCATCTGGACGTGGCCGCCGCCCTGGCCGGGCAGCACCACCATCTGCGCCTGCTCGACCTGGTCGGGGCGACCCTCGCCCATCTCGACTGGCTCACCGCGGGCCGGCCCGACCCGCGGCGGTGGGCGCTGGCGGCCCTGGACACCGACGAGGCCGTGCTGCGCGCCGACGCGCTGCTGCTGCTCGGCCTCCTCGACACCGCGCGCGGCGACCACGGGCGGGCGCTGGAGCGGGTGCGCGCCGCGATCGCGCTCGGACGCCCGCGCGGCCCCGTGGACGGCTCGCGCGATCCGTCCGCGGTGCTCGCCCGGGTGGCGCTCGCCGCCGGCCGGCCCGAGGAGGCGCGGGCCGCCACCGACGACGCCTGGCGGATCGTCGAGGCCAAGCACCTCTGGCTGTGGGCCGCCGAGTTGGCGCCGCTGCGGATCCGCGCCCTGCTGGACACCGGGTGCCCGGCTCAGGCCCGGCGTGCCGCCGAGGACTTCGCCGCGGGCACCCGCGGCCTCGACGCGCCCATGGCGGATGCGGCCCGCCGGCAGGCCGCGGCCCTGCTCGCCCGCGCCGACGGCGAACCCGGCCCCGCCGCGGGGCTGTTCGAGGCGGCGGCCGCCGGCTGGGCCGCCCTGCCGCGGCCCTACGACGCCCTGCTGGCCCGGGAGGCGGCGGCCGGCTGCCGCCTCGCCGCGGGCGAACGGGACCGCGCGGTCGGTGAGTTCCGGGAGGTCTTCGACGGCCTCACCGCGCTCGGCGCGACCGGGGACGCGGACCGGGTGCGGCGCGCCC
The DNA here is from genome assembly GCA_009783685.1 of Actinomycetes bacterium. Classification (GTDB taxonomy): domain Bacteria; phylum Actinomycetota; class Actinomycetes; order Streptomycetales; family Streptomycetaceae; genus Actinacidiphila. The sequence continues at coordinate 2,346 of WRCZ01000459.1, read as the reverse complement.
TCGCGGACGAGGGGGTGCGGGTCGGCGCGCGGGTGGGCAGGCCGGGCTACGGCGACCGGCTCTCGCCCCGCGAACTCGACGTGGTGCGGCTGCTGGTGGCGGGGCGGACCAGCGCGCAGATCGCCCGCGTCCTGGGGCTCTCGCCGCGCACCGTCGAGAAGCACGTCCACTCCGCGATGCGCAAGCGGAACGCGCCCTCGCGCACCGCGCTCGCCGTCGCGGCGGTCGAGTCCGGTGACGTTCCGCCGCGGGGCAGCGCCCCGCAGCCCGGGCAGTTGACCAAGTAGTCGCAGCAAGGGCCGCGAGTTTCCCGGGTAGTTCTGCGCATTGTCGGCTGCTGCTCGCCCGGCGTTCACTGCTTGCTCCGGGACAGAAACGGAGCAGCCGCCATGACCTCTGGCAACGGCGCCGAACAACCGGCCGGCGAACAGCCGCCGGTCGCCGGACCGTCCGGCCCCTCGCCGGACGGTCCGGCGGACGAACCGATCCACGGGCCCGTCGGGGATCCGGCCGGCGACGCCGGCGACGGTGCGGACACCGCCGCCGAACCGGCCCCGGCGCAGGGCGCGGAAGGGCCGCGCCCGCCCCGGCGGAAGGCCGGAGTGGAGTACCGGCCGGTCTGATCCGCACCCCCAGCCGAGTCGGCCCGGCCGACGCACCTTTGTGAGGAGTCCGATGCACAGACCCGTACGGATGTGGGCCGCCGGGGCGGCCTTCGCCTGCGCCGCGGCGTTCGGCCTGACGGCCGTCGTCCCGGCGCAGGCGTCGCCCGCCGCCGGCGGCACACCGCAGAGCACGGCGGGCTACCGGCCCGCCGCATGCGCCCTCCCCGTGCCCGCCGCCGAGCGCAAGGGCGACGCGCCCTACGCCACCTGCGACCTGATGGGCGTGACCACCACCCACGGCACCCTGGCCGCGGGCTCGCCCGCGCCGCCCGCCGGCTCCCTCACGCCCGACGACGTGCGGGCCGCGTACGACCTGCCGTCCGGAGGGCAGGGCGCGACGGTCGCCATCGTCGACGCCGGCGGCTACGCGACGGCCGAGGCGGACCTGGCCGTGTTCCGCAGCACCTACGGCCTTCCCGCGTGCACGACCGCGAACGGCTGCTTCACCAAGCTCGACCAGACCGGCGGCCACAACCTCCCGCCGGAGAACCCCGGCTGGTCCATCGAGACCGCGCTCGACCTGGACGCCGTCTCCTCCGCCTGTCCGAGCTGCCGCATCCTGCTGGTCGAGGCCGACTCGCCCGCCCTGGACGACCTCGGCCAGGCCACCGACACCGCTGCCGCCCGCCACCCGGTGGCCATCTCCAACTCCTACGGCGTTCCCGGCGAGGGCAGCGCCCCGGCGGTGTACGACCACTACTACGACCACCCGGGCATCGCGGTCACCGCGTCCACCGGCGACTACGGCAACATCGTCAACTGGCCCGCGTCGAACGGGAACGTCGTCGCGGTCGGCGGGACGACGCTGACCCGCGACGCCGGCAGTGCCCGCGGCTGGACCGAGTCCGCGTGGGCGTCCGGCGGATCGGGCTGCTCGGCGTCGGAGCCGAAGCCCGCCTACCAGCAGGGCATCGACACCGGCTGCGACCGCCGCGCCATCGCCGACATCTCCGCGGTCGCCGACCCGGACACCGGTCTCGGCCTCTACAACTCCTCGGCGGTCGGCGGCTGGGCCCGGTACGGCGGCACGTCGCTGTCCGCGCCGCTCGTCGCCGCGATGTACGCCCTCGCGGGCACCCCGACGCCCGGCACCTACCCGGTGACGTACCCGTACGCCGACACCGATGCCGCCGACCTCACCGACGTGACGACCGGTTCCGACGGCTACTGCGGCAACCAGCTCTGCACCGCCCGCACGGGCTGGGACGGACCGACCGGGCTCGGCACCCCCGCGGGCGTCGGCGCGCTGCGCCAGGGCCCGCACGGTCTGGTGACCGGCACGGTGCACGGCGCCGGTTCGGGCACGGCCTCCGGGCCGGTCGAGGGCGCCTCCGTGACCGCGACCGACGCGGACGGCCGCGCCTACCGCGCCACGACCGACGCCTCGGGCGGCTTCACCCTCGCCCCGGCACCGGGCACCTACACCCTGACCGCGGCGCAGTTCGGCTACACGACCGCCACCGCCACGCTCAAGATCGCCGCGGGAGCATCGGCGAAGGACTCCTTCACGCTGCACGCCCTGCCCACCCACGCCGTGTCCGGCACCGTCACCGACGCGTCCGGCCACGGCTGGCCGCTGGCCGCCGCGATCACCGTCGACGGCTACCCCGGCGGCGCGGTCCCCACCGACCCGGCCACCGGCCGGTACACCGTCCGGCTCCCGGACGACGGGACGTACACG
>WRCZ01000458.1 GCA_009783685.1 Actinomycetes bacterium | reverse complement strand
GTCGATGGTGGCCAGGGCGCGCGGCACGGTCGCGATGGGCTTCATCGCGGCCCGCACCCGCAGCACCTCGCCGGTGCTCATGCCGCCCTCGGTGCCGCCGGAGCGGCCGGAGGCGCGGCGCACGCCCTCGGGGGTCGGCACGATCTCGTCGTGCGCCTGCGAGCCGGGCACCCGGGCCAGGTCGAAGCCGTCGCCGACCTCGACGCCCTTGATGGCCTGGATGCCCATCAGCGCTCCGGCGAGCCGCGCGTCGAGCCTGCGGTCCCAGTGGACGTGCGAGCCGAGGCCGACCGGCACGCCGTAGGCGAGCACCTCGACGACACCGCCGAGGGTGTCGCCGTCCTTGTGGGCCTGGTCGATCTCGGCGACCATCGCCTTGCTCGCGTCGGCGTCCAGGCAGCGCACCGGGTCGGCGTCCAGCCGGGCCTCGTCGCCGGGCACCGGGACGACGCCGTACGGGGCCTTGGCGCGGGCGAGTTCGACCACGTGGGAGACGATCTCGATGCCCGCGGTCTCCTTGAGGTAGGAGCGGGCGACCGCGCCGAGCGCGACCCGCGCGGCGGTCTCGCGGGCGCTGGCCCGCTCCAGCACCGGCCGGGCCTCGTCCAGGTCGTACTTCTGCATGCCGGCCAGGTCGGCGTGGCCCGGGCGGGGCCGGGTCAGCGGCGCGTTGCGGGCCAGGCCGGCGAGCACCTCGGGGTCGACCGGGTCGGCGGCCATCACCTGTTCCCACTTGGGCCACTCGGTGTTGCCGACCATGATCGCCACCGGGCTGCCCATGGTCAGCCCGTGCCGCACGCCGCCGATGAAGGTGATCTCGTCACGCTCGAACTTCATCCGCGCGCCGCGTCCGTAGCCGAGCCGCCGCCGGGCGAGCGCGTCGGCGACCAGCTCGGTGGTCACCGGCACGCCGGAGGGCAGGCCCTCCAGCGTCGCGACGAGTGCGGGGCCGTGCGACTCCCCCGCGGTCAGCCAGCGCAACCTGCTCAACGGCGTGCTCCCTCGATTCGGCGCCCGGTGGAACGCCCCCTGGGGCGCTCCGGTGCTGCGCGTCCGATCCTCCCACGATCCGCCGCCGGAACCGGACCCGGTCCAGCGTGCGGACGGCCGCCGAGCAGGCCGTCTCGACCGCGGATCGAGCGCGGGCCGATGCGCGGACCGGCGTCGGGGGCCGCTGCCGTGTCAGTGCGCGGCCAGGGCCGCCTCGCCGGCGGCGCGCATGGCGGCGAGCGGGGCGGGGGCGCGGCCGGTGTGCTGCTCGACCTGGAGGACGGCCTGGTGGACCAGCAGGTCGAGACCGCCGACGACCGCGCCGGAGCGGGCGGACCAGGCCGCGGCCAGGGCCGTCGGCCACGGGTCGTAGAGCACGTCGAACAGGGCGCCGGGGGCGTCCGGGACGGCGTCGGCCAGATGGTCGGCGGCGCCGGCCGGCGTGGTGTTGACGACCAGCGGCTCGCCGAGCGCCTTCGCCGCGTCGGTCCAGTCGGCGGTGTGCACGGACACGCCGAGGCGCTCGCCCCACTGCCGCATCTCCGCGGCCCTGGCCGGACCGCGCACGTACGCGGTGACCTCGCCGCGGCAGATCTGGGCGAGGGCGGCGAGCGCCGAGGAGGCGGTCGCGCCGGCGCCCAGGACCGCGGCCGACGGCACCGACGTCACGCCGCGCTCGCGCAGCGCCGCGACCATGCCGGGGATGTCGGTGTTGTCGCCGAGACGCCGGCCGTCGGCGGTGAACACCACGGTGTTCACCGCCTCGACCGACGCCGCGGTCGGCGTGACCTCGTCCAGCAGCGGCAGGATCGCCCGCTTCAGCGGCATGGTCAGCGACAGCCCCGCCCACTGCGCCGGGTCGAGACCGTCGACGAAGCCGGGCAGCGCCACCTCGTCCACCTCGAACCGGTCGTAGCGCCAGCCGTCCAGCCCGAGCGCGGCGTACGCGGCGCGGTGCAGCACGGGTGACAGCGAGTGGGCGATCGGCGACCCGAGCACGGCCGCGCGATGCTGACCGGTCACCCGCCGTGCTCCTTCTGGTACTTGTTGAACTCCGCCACGTTCTTCTGGTGGTCCGCATACGTGACGGCGAACCGGGTGTCGTGCGGCTTCACGGTCACGAAGTACAGCCACTTCCCGGGGGTCGGGTTCAGCGCCGCCTCGATGGCGTCGTGGCCCGGGTTGTCGATCGGCCCCGGCGGCAGTCCCTTGTGCGTGTAGGTGTTGTACGGAGACGGGTACTGGGTGTCCTTCGTCGAGGTGTCGAGCGTGGACCGGCCCATGGCGTAGTTGATGGTGGAGTCGAACCCGAGCGCCGTGCCCTGGTCGAGCCGGTTGTAGATGACGCGGGAGACCTTGCCGAAGTCCTCCGGGTCCTGCGCCTCGGCCTGGATCAGGCTCGCGATGGTGATGATCTCCCGCGGCGTCCTGTGGAGCTTGGCCGCGTCGGCCTGCAGGTCGTCCTTCGTGTACTCCGCGTTGGCGCGGCTGACCATCTGCTTGATGAGGTCCGCCGGCTTCGTCCCCTTGGCGACGCTGTACTTGGCCGGCCACAGGAAGCCCTCGATGTCGCCCTTCGCCCAGGAGGGCAGGCCGACGTTGACGCCCTTGACGCTCTTGGCCGTGGTGCCCGCGGCCAGCCCGAGCTTCTTGTCGATCGCCGCGTACACGGCGGTGGCCCGCAGGCCCTCGGGAATGATCATCGCGTTCTGCGACGCCGGGTCCAGCATCATCGAGACCGCGGCGGAGGCGGACATCTGCTTGTGCAGGAGGTACACGCCCGCCTGGATCGTGCGGCCCTTCGGGTTCTTGTTCGCCGCGGCGGTGAAGGCGCCGACGCTCTTCACGACGCCCGCGTCCTTGAGGAGGTTGCCCATGGCGGTCAGGCTGGAGCCGCTGGGGATCGTCACCTGGACGTCGCCGGTGCCCTGGCCCGAGTAGTCGGGGGCCGGCCCGAAGTGCGACTGGTAGAAGGTGTAGCCGTAGTAGCCGGCGCCGCCGACCGCCCCCACCAGAAGGGTGGCGACGACCAGGCACGCGCAGCCGCTGCGCCGCTTCTTGCCGTCCCTGCCCGCGGACTTGCCCGTCCTGCGGCCGCCGGAGGACGAGGGCAGCAGGTCGTCGTCCTCGTCATCGTCGTCGTCGCGGTCCGCGAAGAAGGCGTGCTCGCGCGGGCCGGGCCCGTCCGTGTCCTCCCACTCGCCGGTGTTCTCCGGCGCGGTGCGCATCGGGCGGGTGCCGGGCTCCGTCGGACGGCCGGCGGGGCCGCCGGGCTGCCGCAGGCCCTGCGCGCCCGGGGCGGCGCCGGCCCCGGGCTGGCCGGGCTGGCCCATTCCGCCGGGCCCCATCGGCTGGCCGGGCTGTCCCTGGCCCATGCCCGGCCCCGCCTGCTGCGGATGGCCGCGGAACTGCGGCTGCTGGGGCGGCGGATAGCCGTTCTGGCCGTAGAGGTCGGGCTGCTGGCCGCTGCCGCCGTACGGGTCCTGCGGCTGCTGCCCGCCGTACGGGTCCTGGTGCGCGTAGCCGCCGGTCTGGTAGGAGCCGGTGTCGTACGGGTCATACGGTTCGTACCCAGCCTGGCCGCCGTAGGGCTGCTGGGGTTGTGCGGGGCGCTGCTGGTACTGCTCCTGCGCGAACTGCTGCTGCGGGTACTGCTGCTGTGAGTAGTCCTGCTGGGGGTACCCGGGCTGCTGCCCCGTGGCGTAGGGGTCCTGCCAGCCGCCCTGCTGAGGGTGCTGCTGCTGTTGCTGGTATCCCTGGCCCTGGTCGTACGCATCACCGAAGAGCGGGTCCTCGGGATGCCACGCTTCCGAGCCGGAGCCCCGGCCGTAGTCAGTCATCGGTCCCCTTGGTACGCGGCCGGCAACGGGCCTGCCGACCTTGCGAAACGGGCGGCGCCAAGGAGGCGCCGCCGTAGCGCGCGGAACGTTACCGTACCGCGATCAGATGACTGTTTCGACGCTCTCTCCCGGGGCTTTACCAGACACCCGTTCGGTCTCCAACGCACTCTGGAGAATGATGACGGCGGCTGCCTGGTCGACTACGGAGCGTCCCTTTTTCGCCTTCACTCCGGACGCCCGCAACCCCTGAGCCGCCGTCACGGTGGTCATCCGCTCGTCCACCAGACGGACGCCGACCGGCGCGATGACTTTCGCCACACTCTGCGCGAAGGCCCGGACCTTGGCCGCCGCCGGGCCCTCGGTCCCGTTGAGGGACCGGGGCAGCCCGATGACGACCTCGATCGGCTCGTACTCGGCGACGATCGCGGCGAGCCGGCGCAGCGCCGCCGGCACGTCCCGCCCCGGCACGGTCTCCACCGGAGTGGCCAGGATCCCGTCGGGGTCGCACGAGGCGACCCCGATCCGGGCGTCCCCTACATCGACGGCGATCCGCCGGCCCCTTCTCATGCCGCCTTCCCGCCTCCGGCCGCTCCTGCCCACCTCATCGGGAACCTCAGGCCTTCTCGGCGACGAGACGGCGGACGGCCTCCATGGCCTCGGCCACCGCGGCCGGGTTCTGGCCGCCGCCCTGGGCGACGTCGTCCTTGCCGCCGCCTCCGCCGCCGAGCGTCTTGGCGGCGGTGCGCACCAGCTCACCGGCCTTGACGCCGCGGTCGCGGGCGGCCTCGTTGGTGGCCACGACGGTCAGCGGGCGGCCGCCGGTCACCGTGAACAGGGCGACGACCGCGGGCCGTCCGGCCCCGGAGGTGGACTGCATCCGCTGGCGGACGTCGAGCACGAGGCGGCGCAGGTCGTCCGCGCCGGTGCCGTCCGGCACCGCACCGGTCACCAGGGCGACGCCCTTGACGTCCTCGGCGCCCTCGGCGAGCCCCGCGGCAGCCTGGAGCACCTTCTCGGCGCGGAACTTCTCGATCTCCTTCTCCGCGTCCTTGAGCTTGGCGAGCATGCCGGCGATCTTGTCGGGCAGCTCGTCGGGACGGCCCTTGACCAGCTCGGTGAGCTGGGCGACGACGGTGTGCTCGCGGGCGAGGAAGTTGTAGGCGTCCACGCCGACCAGGGCCTCGACCCGGCGCACGCCGGAGCCGATGGAGGACTCGCCGAGCAGCTTGACCAGGCCGAGCTGGGCGGTGTTGTGCACGTGGGTGCCGCCGCACAGCTCCTTGGAGAAGTCGCCGATGGTCACCACGCGGACCTGCTCGCCGTACTTCTCGCCGAACTCGGCGATGGCGCCCTGCCGCTTGGCCTCGGCGATCGGCATCACCTCGGCCATGACGTCCAGTTCGCGGGCCAG
>WRCZ01000457.1 GCA_009783685.1 Actinomycetes bacterium | reverse complement strand
CCTACGTGCGCGCCGAGGTCCGGCACCCCGCGCCCGAGGGGTCCCTGCTGCCCGGCCCAGCGGCGGCGGTCACCAACCCGATCTGGCTGGGCCGCCGTTGAGCGGTGGTTGACCGGAAGAACGGATGACCGGCTGAACGGCTGAACGGCTGAACGGCTGAACGGCGCAGTGTCCAGCACGGGACCGGCGGGACCCGCGGGAGTGCGCCGGATCGGCCCGCTCGGCCGGTGAAGCGCCCGGGGCCGCACCCGCGTCGCGCCGGCCGCCGAAGTTGTCCGGATCCGGGCCCGAGGGGCCCGGGTTCGGACCGCGCGGCGGGGCGCGGCCAAGGCGCGCGTTCCGGGCGGGCGTTCCGGGCGTACGTTCCGGGCGCGCGTTCCGGGCGGATGGACGAGAAGCGTGCGGCGGCAGGTCAGGCGGTGATGCGGATCGGGAGCAGGATGCGCCAGACCGCGTCCTCGACCCCGTGCACGGCGGCGATCCAGCCGACGTTCTCCTCGTCGGTGCCGAGGCGGACGGCCTGCGCCAACTCGCCCATGACGTCGGAGAGGTCGCCGTGCCCCATGGCGGGTTCCAGGCGGCCGCCCGCCGCGCCGTCGTCGTGGTAGCGGTAGTAGGCCGACGCGCTGCGCAGCACGCCCACCGGCCGCCAGCTCTGGGCCAGCCGCCAGACCGGCTCGCCGCCCACGCGGACGCCGTCGGCCTCGGTGACGTGGGTGCGGTTGCGGTCGATGGCCAGCGGCGACCAGGCGTCGGCGCCGGTGAGGACCAGGTCCGGCGTGCAGCGGGCGACCGCGCGCGGCACGGCGCCCGTGGGTCCCGGCGAGCTCAGCACGACCGGGATCGCGGCCATGCCCGCGTACAGGCAGCCGAGGAACGCGCCCGCCAGGTCCGGGCCCTCCGGGTAGACGAGCATCACCCGGCTGCCGGGGTGCAGCAGCGTGCCGAGCCGGGCGGCCACCGCCCTTGCCCGCCGGTCGAGTTCGGCGAAGGTGCAGCCGGCGGTTCCGCTTGTGGCCGATGCGGTGGCGTAGGGCAGCGTGGGGACGGCCTGCGGGTGCCGCTCGGCGTGGTAGCGCAGCAGCGGGCCCGGCAGGCGGCCGATGTCGCCCGACCACGGCCGCACGCCGCCGTTCCCCCAGCCGCCGCGGCCCTTGCCGGACCCGCCGCCGCTGCCGCTTCCGCCGCCCCCGTTGGCGCCGCTCATCGGGGACGCTCCGAATGTCGCGCGACCGGCCGCCGACGGCAGGGCGCGCACCGGGCCGGCCGCGCGGACCAGCCGGCCGCCGCCGTCCGCGGATCCGCCGCCGTCCGCGGGGCCACCGCCCTCGCGCCGCGGCCCTCGCCGGTGGCGGGCGCGCACCGTACCGGCAGGGCGGTGGCCCGGTGCCTGCGAAGGGGCCTGTTCCGGCCAATCGCCGTACGCCTCACCGGAAACCGGCATTCCGGGGGAACCCGTGGTGCACCAGTCGCACATGGCCGCTCCGTCACCAGCCCCGTTGCAGAACGTACACGGACACGAACCTTCCCCACACAGCTCAACCTCCGCGCACGCACAGACGGAACCTCAAATTCAGCCCAACATTTGCCAGGAGGCCGGATCGGGACCCTGCACGGGGTGACCCCGGCGGCCCGACACGGCAAACTGGCACGGACGGGGCCGAACCCTCGGCTCCACGTGCCATGCGGACAACTGTTCCGTCCAGCGATGAACGATCGATATACGCGCGAAGAGCCGGCCCCAGGGGAAGGACCGGCTCGTCGGCGGTTCAGGGGGCAGAGATGGTAACCAGGACGCAGCCGGGCTCGGGCCTGCGGTTCGCCGTCCTCGGCCCGGTGCGTGCCTGGCGCGATGACGAACCCATCGGCACCGGGGCGCCGCAGCAGCGCGCCCTGCTCGCCGCGCTCCTGCTGCGCGGCGGCCGCACCGCGACGGCGTCCGAACTCCTGGACGCGGTCTGGGGCGAGAGTCCGCCCAACACCGCGCTGGCGGCGCTGCGTTCCTACGCGTTCCGGTTGCGCAAGGCGCTCGGCTCCGACGCCCTCGTCACCGACTCCGGCGGCTACGCTCTGCACGTGGCCGGTGACGCGCTGGACTACACGGTCGTGGAACGGCTCGCCGCCGAGGCCGAGAAGTCCCGCGGGGGCGACCCGGCCCGCGCGCGCGAACTGCTGGGCACCGCCCTCGACCTGTGGCACGGCGAGCCGCTCGCCGGACTGCCCGGCCCCTACGCGGAGATGCAGCGCAGCCGGCTCGCCGAGTGGCACCTCGGCCTGCTGGAGACCCGTCTCGAACTCGACCTGGATCTGGGCGCGCACGCCGAGGCGGTCTCCGAACTCACCGCGCTGTCCGCCGAACACCCGTTGCGCGAACGCCTGCGCGCCCTGCTGATGCTCGCGCTCTACCGCAGCGGGCGCCAGGCCGAGGCGCTCGGCGTCTACGCCGACACCCGGCGGCTGCTCGCCGAGGAGCTGGGCATCGACCCGTCGACCGAGCTCAGCGACCTGCACCAGCGCATCCTGGAGGCGGACGCCGGGCTCGCCGCGCCCGCAGGCACCCCGCACCGCACCTCGGACTTCCCCCGCCCCGCGCAACTTCCCGCCAGCGTCGCCGACTTCACCGGCCGGGTCGCGATGGCCCGCGAGCTGAGCGAGCAACTCGCGGACGCGTCAAGGGAGTCCGGCGTGATGGCGGTGTCCGCGGTGGCCGGCATCGGCGGCGTCGGCAAGACGACGCTCGCGGTGCACGTGGCGCACGCCGCCCGCGAGGCCTTCCCCGACGGGCAGTTGTACGTCGACCTGCAGGGCACCGAACCGCGCCCGGCCGACCCCGACGCGGTGCTGGCCGCGTTCCTGCGCGCGCTGGGCGTGTCCAACCAGGCCATACCGGAGACGCTCGCCGAGCGGGCCGCGCTCTACCGCTCCACGCTCGACGGCCGGCGCGTGCTGACCCTGCTCGACAACGCCTACGACGCCGCGCAGGTGCGCCCGCTGCTGCCCGGCACCCCCGGCTGCGCGGCGCTGATCACCAGCCGCACCCGGATGGTGGACCTGGCCGGCGCGCACCTGGTCGACCTCGACGTGATGTCGCCGGAGGAGGCGCTCCAGCTGTTCAGCCGGATCGTCGGCGAGGAGCGGGTCGCCGGCGAGCGGCAGGCCGCCCTCGACGTGGTCGGCGCGTGCGGCTTCCTGCCGCTGGCCATCCGGATCGCCGCCGCCCGCCTCGCGGCCCGCCGCACCTGGACGGTGTCGGTGCTGGCCGGCAAGCTCGCCGACCACCGCCGCCGGCTGGACGAGCTGCGGGCCGGCGACCTGGCGGTGAAGGCCACCTTCGCCCTCGGCTACGGCCAGCTGTCGCCGGAGCAGGCCCGCGCGTTCCGCCTGCTGTCCCTGGCCGACGGCCCCGACATCTCCCTGGACGCGGCGGCCGCCATCCTCGACCGCGACCCTTACGAGACCGAGGAGTTGCTGGAGGCGCTGGTCGACATCAGCCTCATCGAGTCGGCCGCACCGGCCCGTTACCGCTTCCACGACCTGCTGCGGCTGTACGCGCGCGAGCGCGCCGAGCACGACGACTCCCCGGAGCAGTGCTGCGACGCGCAGTCGCGACTGCTGGACTTCTACCTGTCGTCGGCCGCGTGCGTGTACGCGCTGGAGCGTCCCGGCGACCGGGCGCTCGGCCACCTGGCGGCCACCACCCACCCGGGCCTGCGGTTCGCCGAGCGCGACGAGGCGCTCGGATGGCTGTTCTCCGAGGCGCAGTGCCTGCTGGCCGCGATCCAGCAGGCGGCGGAGGGCGGCTGCCGGAACTCGCTGCGGCAGGCCGTCGATCTGCTGCTGGCCACCCAGGAGTTGATGGAGTCCGGTGTCTACGCCCGGCAGTACCAGCAGGCCGCCCAGGCGCTGGTGACCGCCGCGCAGGACACCGGCGACGCGCTGGTCGAGGGCCGCGGCCGCATCTGGCTGGGCCAACTGCTGTGCCTGTCCGGGCGGTTCCCGGAGGCGGAGGCGGAGATCACCCGCGCCCACCTGCTCGGCGTGGCTGCCGAGGACCCGATGACGAGCAGTTACGCGCCGAACATCCGCGGCATCATCGCCCTGCACACCCGCAGGTTCGAGGAGTCGGCGGAGTACTTCGCCACCGCCCTGGAGGCGTTCAGGAGCGACGGCAGCCAGTACGGCGAGGCGGCCACGCTCAGCAACCTGTCCCGCGTGCAGCTCGAACTGGGCGACACCGAGGCCGCGTTGGACGCGTCCCGCAAGGTCGTGGAGATATACCGCGAGCTGGGAGCCGGGTTCCGCCCGGCGAACGGCCTGTACGCGCTGGGCATCGCCCTGACCGCGGCCGGCCGGCTCGACGAGGCGCTGGAGGGCCTGACCGAGGCGCTGTGCATCTTCCGCGAGGGCCGCCAGCAGTTCTGGGAGGGCATGACGCTGTTCCGGCTCGCCAAGGTCCATCTGGCGGCGGGCCGTTGGCGGCAGTCGGCGTCGCACGCCGAGCAGGCACTGGTCATCCTGCGCAGCGTCGGCGGCGACTGGCGGGTCGCCAACGCGCTGACGGTGCTGGGCCGGGCGCTGGCCGGCATGGGCCAGTCGGTGCGTGCGCACGCCTGCTGGCAGGACTCGCTGGGGATCTACACCTCGCTCGGATCGCCCGAGGCAAGCGAGGTACGGGAGTTGCTCGGCGGCGAGTCCGCTTCGTCCGTAGCGGTCTAGCACCGGCCGTGTCGCAGCGGCGTCTCAACTCATCATCAGAGCCGTTTATCGGTTGATTATCAGCAGCTGTCAGGATTCCATCACTGAAATGAGCCGCCCGCCTGGTGATGCACGGGGGTCGTCGCTGGGCGGGCTTCATGACAGCACGTCCTCGACAGTGCAGGAGAGCATGATGAGCAAGGAAACCGCTCCCGCCGGCGACACTCCGGTGGACCCCGACAACATCCACGCGGACAGCACCACGACCGAGACGCCGACGAACATCCACGCCGACGGCACCACGAACAAGACCGCCGCCAAGCCGGCGAACATCCACGCCGACGGCACCACGCTCTGATCGAGGCCACTACGGGGATTCTCCGGCCTCGGGGGAGGTCGGAGACCACGGGGGAACGACGGCGCGTCTCGCGCCTGGGGGAACCGTAGGCCGGGGATCAGGGGGACCAACGGGGATCAGGGGGACCGACCCCGGGGACCAACGGGGGAACAGCAGGGGGACACGGGGGCACGGGGGGACACGGGGGATCTCGGGGG
>WRCZ01000456.1 GCA_009783685.1 Actinomycetes bacterium | reverse complement strand
GACCGGCTTGGCGTTGCGCTTGGCGAGCTTGACGGCACGCTTCTGCACCATCGGGACGGCCTCCAGCGGCATCTCGACGCCCAGGTCGCCGCGGGCGACCATGATCCCGTCGAAGGCGTCGACGATGTCCTCCAGGTTCTCCACCGCCTGCGGCTTCTCGATCTTGGCGATGACCGGGACCCGGCGGCCCTCCTCCTCCATCACCCGCAGCACGTCCTCGACGTCGCGGCCGCTGCGGACGAAGGACAGGGCGATGACGTCGGCGCCCACCCGCAGGCCCCAGCGCAGGTCGCGGATGTCCTTCTCGGACAGCGCGGGCACGGAGACGGCGACGCCGGGCAGGTTGAGGCCCTTGTGGTCGGAGACCATGCCGCCCTCGATGCACATGGTGTGCACGCGCGGGCCCTCGACGTCGGTCACCTCCAGGGTGACCCGGCCGTCGTCGACCAGGATCCGCTCGCCGCGGGCCACGTCGGCGGTCAGTCCCTTGTAGGTGGTGCCGCAGATCGACTGGTCGCCCTCGATGTCATCGACGGTGATGGTGAACTCGTCGCCGCGTTCAAGGAGTACCGGGCCTTCGGCGAAACGGCCGAGCCTGATCTTCGGCCCCTGAAGGTCCACCAGGATGCCCACGCTGCGGCCGGTCTCGTCGGCGGCCTTGCGGACCCGCCGGTAGCGGTCCTCGTGTTCGGCGTACGACCCGTGGCTCAGGTTCAGGCGTGCCACGTCCATGCCGGCCTCGACCAGTGCCTTGATCTGGTCGTAAGAGTCGGTGGAGGGGCCCAGGGTGCAGACAATTTTGGCTCGGCGCATGTGTCGAGCGTATGACCTACTCGTTAGTAGGGAACGCGACCCCGGCAACAGTCCAACGACGGCTGGATTAAAGCTTGTTGACAAGTATCGAACTGTGCAGGGGCCCGCTCGGATGAGCACTTCGGTAACACTCCGTGGCCGGTTGCGTGACATACCGGGCGGCGGGTCGCCGGTCCGACACCCGCACGACACCCACCGGTTACGCACGGAGGGTGTTGCCCACGGCCGCCTTGGTCCAGAATCTACGCGCGTTGTTCAGTTCGCTGCTCCACGGCGCGACGTACCACAGGACCACAGGGAGACCAGATGCCGCTCAACCGCAGGGACTTCATCAACCGTTCGGCCGCAACGGGGGCCGGCGTGGCGCTCGCCGGGGCGGCGGGTGCGGTGGCGGCGCCCACCGCTCAGGCAGACCCGGGCACCGGGGCCGGCAAGGCCCAGGGCCGCCCGCCCAAGACCTTCAGCCTGCGCGTGCTGGGCACCACGGACCTGCACGGACACGCCCTGAACTGGGACTACTTCACCAACGCCGAGTACGACGACGCCGCCCACAACGACGTCGGCCTGGCCAAGATCGCCACCCTGGTGGAGCAGGCCCGCGCCGAGAAGGGCCACGACCGCACGCTGCTGATCGACGCCGGCGACATCATCCAGGGCACCCAGCTGTCGTACTACTACGCCCGGGTGGAGCCGATCACCGGCGCCCGCAGCGGCCCGCGGCACCCGATGGCGCTGGCGATGAACCAGATGCGCTACGACGCCGCCGCGCTCGGCAACCACGAGTTCAACTACGGCATCCCGCTGCTGCGCGCCTTCCAGGAGCAGTGCGACTTCCCGCTGCTGGCCGCCAACGCCGTCGACGCCACCACCCTCAAGCCCGCGTTCCCGCCGTACCTGGTCAAGGAGATCAAGGTGCAGGGCGCCGCGCCGCTCAAGGTCGGCATCCTCGGCCTGACGAACCCCGGCATCGCGATCTGGGACAAGGCCAACGTGCAGGGGAAGATGGCGTTCCCCGGCCTGGTCGAGCAGGCCAGGACGTACGTGCCGAAGCTGCGGGCGATGGGCTGCGACGTGGTCGTCCTCACCGACCACTCCGGCCTGGACGGCGACACCTCCTACGGCGACGCGGTCCCCTACCCGGAGAACGCCTCCTCGCTGGTGGCCGCCCAGGTGCCCGGCATCGACGCGATCCTGGTCGGCCACACCCACCGCGAGGTGGCCTCGCGGACCGTGGTCAACGAGGAGACCGGCAAGTCCGTCGTGCTGTCCGAGCCGCTGTGCTGGGGCGAGCGGCTGAGCGTGTTCGACATCGACGTGGAGTTCGACCGCGGCCGCTGGCACGTCGTCTCCGTCACCGCCGAGGTGCGCAACGCCAACACCGTCGCCGAGGACCCGGCCGTGGCGAAGCTGGTGAAGGACGAGCACGACAAGGTCGTGGCGTACGTCAACCAGATCATCGGCACCTGCAAGGAGGCGATGTCGGCGGCGCAGTCCACGTACAAGGACACGCCGATCATCGACTTCCTCAACCTGGTGCAGTCCGACACCGTCAAGAAGGCGCTGGCGGGCACCGCGTACGCGTCGCTGCCGGTGCTCTCCGAGGCGTCGCCGTTCTCCCGCAGCGCGTCCATCCCGGCCGGCAACGTGTCGCTGCGCGACGTGGCCGGGCTGTACATCTACGAGAACACCCTGGACGCCAAGATCCTGACCGGTGCCCAGGTCAAGGACTACCTGGAGTGGTCCGCGGCCTACTTCGTGCAGACCGCGCCGGACGCCCCGGTCGACATCAGCAAGATCACCAACGCGAACAACACGCCGGACTACAGCTACGACGTGCTCAGCGGGGTGTCCTACGACATCGACATCGCGCAGCCGGTCGGCTCCCGGATCGTCGGCCTGACGTTCCAGGGCGCGCCGATCGACCCGGCCGCGCAGTTCGTGCTGGCCGTCAACAACTACCGCTCCAGCGGCGGCAGCAACTACCCGCACGTGGCCGCCGCGCAGTCGGTGTGGTCGAACTCCGACGAGATCCGCAACACGATCATCGCCTGGGTGCAGGCCAACGGCACCATCGACCCGGCGACGTTCGGCGGCGACCAGTGGCGGCTCACCCGCGCCGGGGTGCCCCTGTTCGGCTGAGGCCCCGCTCGGCGGCATCCGGCCCGGCGCCCGCCGCGGCCGGGTGCCCGCCGAGCCCGAAGCTGGTGAACGCGGTCCTGGCCGGCAGGCGGTAGTGCTCCTCGCCGGTCAGCAGACCGGTCAGGTCGTTGAGGATCACCGCGGAGCGCCACGCGGCCAGGCCCAGGTCCGGGGCGCCGACGCCGTGCGTGTGGCGCTCGGCGTTCTGGACGTAGATCCGCCCGGTGATCGACGGGTCCGTCTCCAGCCGGTGCACGGCGTCGACAGCCGGCCGGCCCGACGCGTCGGTGCGCAGGTAGGGCGCGAGCGGGGCGAGCAGCCGGTCGAGCGGGCGCTCCCGGTAGCCGGTCGCCAGCACCACCGCACTGGTCACCAGCCGGGAGCGGGTGCCCTGGTCCAGGTGCTCCAGGTGCAGTTCGACCTCCCGGGTGCCCAGCCGGCCGGCGGTGCGCACCACCACCCCGGGGGCCAGCACCGCGTCCGGCCAGCCGCCGTCCAGGGTGCGGCGGTACAGCTCGTCGTGGATCGCGGTGATCGTCTCGGTGTCGATGCCCTTGTGCAGCTGCCACTGCTGCGGCACCAGCCGGTCGCGGACCGGTTCGGGCAGCCCGTGGAAGTAGCGGGTGTAGTCCGGGGTGAAGTGCTCCAGGCCGAGCTTGCTGTACTCCATGGGCGCGAACGCCGGGGTGCGGGCCAGCCAGGTGATCCGCTCCTGCCCGGCGGGCCGGGCCCGCAGCAGGTCGAGGAAGACCTCGGCGCCGGACTGGCCGGAGCCGACGACGGTGACGTGCTCGGCCGCCAGCAGCCGCTCGCGCGCCGCGAGATAGTGCGCCGAGTGCACCACGGGGACGGCGGGCGCCTCGGCCAGCGGCCGCAGCGGCTCCGGCACGTACGGCTCGGTGCCGATGCCCAGCACCAGGTGGCGGGCGTAGGTGCGGCCCAGCGCCTCGGCCTCGCCGTGCGCGTCCAGGTGGGTGTGGTCCACCTCGAACACGCCGCGGCCCGGGTTCCAGCGCACGGTGTCGGCCTGCTGGCCGAAGTGCGTGGTGGGCAGCGACCCGGCCACCCAGCGGCAGTACGCGTCGTACTCGGCGCGGTGCACGTGGAAGCGCTCGGCGAAGTAGAAGGGGAACAGCCGCTCGCGGGACTTGAGGTAGTTCAGGAACGTCCAGCGGCTGGCCGGGTCGGCGAGCGTCACCAGGTCGGCGAGGAACGGCACCTGCAAGGTGGCGCCGTCGATCAGCAGGCCGGGGTGCCAGCGGAAGTCCTGCCGCTGGTCGTAGAAGGCGGCGGTCAGCCCCGGCAGCGGATCGGCGAGGGCGGCCAGCGACAGGTTGAACGGGCCGATCCCGATGCCGAGCAGGTCGAACGCGTCGTCGCCCGCGGCGGCTTCGCCGGCGGGGTCGTCGGAAGGCTCGGGGAACGGCGCGGAGCGTGCGGCGGTCGGCTGGGCGGGGATCGGGACCTTGCCCGGTGCGGACGGCTGGACGGACTCAGCGGCGGCTTCCGGTACGGACTCCGGGGCGGGTTCGGGTTCCGGTGCGGGCGTCATGGTGCGGTGGTGCCTTCCGTGGTGCCGGTGGGGTGCGCGGGGCCGGCGGCCAGCGCGAGCAGGCTGTCGAGGTCGTCGGACCGCAGCCGCGGGTTGAGCAGGGTGGCCTTCAGCCACAGCCGGCCGCCGGCGTGGGCCCGGCCGAGCACGGCCCGGCCCTCCTCCAGCAGGCGGCGGCGCAGTGCGGCGACGTCGTCGTCGGACGCGCGGGCCGGGCGGAACAGCACGGTGCTGATCGACGGCGGCCCGTAGAGGGTCAGGCCCGGGTGCCGGTCGGCCTTGGCGGCCAGCTCCGCCGCCAGGTCGCAGACCGCGTCCACCAGGGCGGCCATCCCGTCGCGGCCCAACGCCCGCAGCGTGACGGCGATCTTGAGGATGTCGGGGCGGCGGGTGGTGCGCAGCGAACGGCCCAGCAGGTCGGGCAGTCCGGCGTCGGTGTCGTCCTGGGCGTTGAGGTAGTCCGCGCGGTGGTCCAGCGGGCGCAGCGCCGTGCCGTCCGGCACCGCGAGCAGGCCCGCGGCGACCGGCTGCCAGCCCATCTTGTGCAGGTCGAGGGTGACGGACACCGCGGACTGCAGGCCGTCGAGCTTGGCCGCCTCGCGGCGGCTGAACAGCAGCGGGCCGCCGTACGCGGCGTCCACGTGCAGCTCGGCGCGGTGCCGGGCGGCGACCTTGGCGAGGCCCGGCAGCGGGTCGATCGCCCTGGTGTCGGTGGTGCCCGCGGTCGCCACGACCAGGGCTCGCACCGGCATGTCGGCG
>WRCZ01000455.1 GCA_009783685.1 Actinomycetes bacterium | reverse complement strand
TCCCCCACCAGCACGAAGCCGGCCTTGCGGCAGACCGCGTTCGACGCGGTGTGCACGACCTTGGGGAAGGCGTGCAGCGTGGGGCGGTTGCCCAGTTCCCGGGCCTGCTCGACGACCGCCCGCG
This sequence comes from Actinomycetes bacterium, assembly GCA_009783685.1. GTDB lineage: Bacteria > Actinomycetota > Actinomycetes > Streptomycetales > Streptomycetaceae > Actinacidiphila. The sequence continues at coordinate 5,144 of WRCZ01000455.1, read as the reverse complement.
CGGCCGCGGCGGCGATGCCCCGCCCCTGGAACTCGGGCAGCACACCCCAACCGGTCTCGAACACCTCGTCGCCCTGCCAGGTCTGGGCCCAGAAGCCGATGGACCCGGCCACCTCGCCCGTCTCCGAGAGGACGACGGTGAACATCCGGCCCTGGTCGCCGCCGAGGCGCTGGTAGCGCTCATGGCGGGCGAGCAGATCCTGCTCGCCCTCCGGCCCGCCGAGGAACTCGGTCATCTCCGGGGCGTTGATGCGGCGCAGGAGCCACAGGTCGTCCTCCGACCAGGGGCGCAGCCGCAGGGCGGGCGTCGAGGGGCGGGCGGTGCTGCGAGGTGCGGTGTCCATGCTGGGGACGCTACGCCGGGGGTCTGACAATGCCGGCCGGAAGGCGGGACGGCGGCCCTTGAGTCGCAGCGCCGCACAGCCGCACAGCCGCGCAGCCGCGCAGCTCGCGGGCAGAAAAGCGCCCCGGCCGGGACGGGGGGACCAGGCCGGGGCAGTCGGTGGGAGAGGGAGCACGGTTGCTGCCTCTCATTGTTAGTTTAACACTCAATGAGCGTAGTCGTAGCCGTGCGGCGCGGGGGCGGTCCGCATCGCGGTGCCGGCGGGCACGGCGGGCTCCCCCTGGGCCTCCCCGGCGCCCCCTGCGGCTCCCTGGGCGGCAGCGGCGGGCGGGGCGCCCAGCGGGCCGTGCAGGGCCCCTGCGGGGGCCAGCGCGGCGCCGACCAGCACGTCGCAGAACTTCCGGCCGTCGGTCGGCAGGTCCCGCCGCCAGGCCATGGCGACCAGCGGGGCCATCAGCGTCAGGGCGGCAGTGAGGGAGCTGGTGACGGACAGCCGCACGAGGGTGCCGTCGGCGTGCGGCAGCAGGTCGAAGGAGTACAGGGGCACCTGGGTGCCCAGCGGGCTCCACATGCGCTGACCGCGGAACGCTATGCGCCGGCACGGCTCGTAGTCCGCGCACACCAGGTGGTGCGGCCGGCGCCTGCCGGGGTAGCGGTAGCGGTACACCGCGCGCGGGCCGGGGGTGACGTAGGCCGCGTCGACCGAGGCGACGCCGGAGCTCCAGAGGGCGAGATTGCGGGCATCGGCGAGAAAGTCGAAGACCTCGGTGGCCGGCCTTGACACGAACACGTTCGTGGACACGCTCGGCATCACAAACCTCCCCGGTAGCGGCGTGGACGGCGTGCCGCACACGGCGCAGACCGGGTCGGGCAGTGCGTGCGCCGGGTGGGCGGCGAGCCGCCTGTTTCACTCCTCTCGGAAAGCGTGCCCCGCAAAAGGTCACATGTCGTGGCAATGAGCCCATTCGGGTGAGAACGGCCCGTGTTCGGGGAGGGGTGGGCCGGGCCGCGGGCCGATAGCCTGGCGCTGTGGAAGAACAGCAGGTACCGGCACGCTTCGAGCGCGGCACGGACGGCCCGAAGATGATCCTCGCCGGCCTCGACGGCTCCGATTCGTCATGGCGCGCCGCCGCATATGCCGCCGGGCTCGCCCGCCGCCAGAACGCGACCCTCGCACTGGTGTACGTGCAGCCCTACCTGCCCGGGGGCGCGGCCCTCGGCGTGCCGGTGTCGGAGGCGGAGACCGGGGTCGCCGAGCAGCTGCTCGCGCAGATAAGGGAGTCCGTGGAGCGGGTCCGGGACACCTTCCACGTGCGCTGGGAGTTCCACACCTTCCGCGGCGACCCGTACAACGGCCTGGCGATGGCCGCCGACCAGCTGACCGCGGACGCCCTGGTGGTGGGCGCCTCGGAGCGCGCCGGGCACCGGTTCGTCGGCTCGGTCGCCGTCCGCCTGGTGAAGACGGGACGGTGGCCGGTCACCGTCGTGCCGTGACCCGGCGCGCTCCCCTGGGCCTCTAACGCGCCGGGGCGTACTTGTAGCCGACGCGGCGCACGGTCACGATGCTCGACCGGTGCTCGGCGCCGAGCTTGCGGCGCAGCCGGGCGATGTGCACGTCCACCGTCCGGCCGTCGCCGATGTGGCCGTAGCCCCACACGGTGGTGACCAGCTGGTCGCGGGAGTGCACGCGGTGCGGGTGGGCGACCAGGTGGGCGAGCAACTCGAACTCCAGATAGGTGAGTTCGAGGGGCCGGCCGTCGACCTCCGCGGTGCGGCGCTCGGCGTCGATGCGCACCGGGGACGCAGCCGCGGCCGGCCCGGGAGGCGCGGCGGGTTCGGTGCCGCCGGGCTCGGCCGGCACCAGCACCAGGTAGCCGACCATCGGGGCACCGCCGGTGACCGCGGACAGCACATGGCCCGGTGCGGGCATCCAGGTGGCGCCGGGCGGCAGGAAGTCCGGCGCCGGCGGCGCCTCGTCGGGGCGCACCGCCCGCAGGTGCTGCCGGGCGGCGGTCTGCCCCGGCGCGGCCTGCGCTGCGGGCGCGGCTCCGACCGGCGCGGGGAGGGGAGGGAAGGAGGACACGTTCGACATGGGTTCGGCTCTTTCGCGCGAAGGGTCGTGGGACTCCGTGTGCGCGGGACCGTGGATGCTGACGGCCGGGCTGCGACAGCCGTGCGGCTGCGGGCGGGTCAGCGGGCGAGGCGGGTCCGCGCGGGGATCGCGCGGCAACACCAGCGGTCGAAGTGGTGCTCCTGCCGGGACGGCCAGAAGGGCTCGAGGTCGAGGCGACCTGTCCCGGTGTCAGTAGTGCTGGCCATGCCCCCCATTCAACCAGACGGGACGTGCGGGGTGTGAGGGGTCGGGGACGGTCCGCGACGTGGCCGCGGTCACGTCGCCGCGGCGGGGCGGCCGAGGAGGCGGTGCGGCGCGCGGGCGACCCGGGGCGCGGGCGCCGGGGGACGCGGGTTTAGGCTGGATCGCCCTATGAAGGAGACCCCCATGCAGATCCACCACCTGATGAGTCTCGCGATCGACAACTCGGCCGGCCCCGGGCCGGTGATGCGCACGGTCCTGATCGGCTCGGTGGTCGGCGTCGTCCTGCTCGCGTGGTTCGTGCTGCGCGGCTACGGCAACAAGGACTGAGCCCGGGCGGGCCTCCGGTCAAGGCCCGCTCCGACCTCCCGCCCCGCACCGGCGTCGCCGCCCCGGGCCCGCCCGGTCCGCGCACGCCGCAGGGCGGCGCGTCCGCGCCGCCCTGCGCCCACGACCCGCTCGGGTCAGCGGATCGGGAGACCCGACAGGGTGCGGGCGATGACCAGGCGCTGGATCTCGCTGGTGCCCTCGAAGATCGTGTAGATCGCGCTGTCGCGGTGCATCCGCTCCACCGGGTACTCGCGGGTGTATCCGTTGCCGCCGAGGATCTGTATGGCCTGGGCGGTGACCTTCTTGGCGGTCTCGCTGGCGAACAGCTTGGACATCGATCCCTCGGCCGAGGTGAACGGCCGGCCCGCGGTGGCCATCCACGACGCGCGCCACACCAGCAGCCGGGCGGCGTCGATCTGGGTGCGCATGTCGGCCAGCTGGAAGGCGACGCCCTGGTTGTCGATGATCGGGCGGCCGAACTGCTCGCGCCCCGTGGCGTATTCGAGGGCGTACTCGTAGGCGGCGCGGGCGGTGCCGACCGCCATCGCGCCCACCGCGGGCCGGGACGCCTCGAAGGTGGCCATGGCCGCGTTCTTGACCCGCTCGCCCTTGCCGGCGCGCTCGCGAGCCCGGGCGAGCCGCTCGTCGAGCTTGTCCTTGCCGCCGAGCAGGCAGTCGCCGGGGACCCGCACGCCGTCCAGCACGACCTCGGCGGTGTGCGAGGCGCGGATGCCGTGCTTCTTGAACTTCTGGCCCTGGGACAGGCCGGGCGTGCCCGCCGGGACGATGAACGAGGCGTGGCCCTTGGTGCCCAGCTCGGGGTCGACGACCGCGACGACGACGTGGACGTTGGCGATGCCGCCGTTGGTGGCCCAGGTCTTGGTGCCGTTGATCACCCACTCGTCCTTGGCCTCGTCGTAGACGGCCCGGGTGCGCATGGCGCCGACGTCGGAGCCCGCGTCCGGCTCGGAGGAGCAGAAGGCGGCCACCTTGACGTCGTCGGCGTCGCCGTACATCTGCGGCACCCAGGTGCCGATCTGCTCCTCGGTGCCGTTGGCCAGCACGCCGACGGCGGCCAGGCCGGTGCCCACGATGGACAGGGCGATCCCCGCGTCGCCCCAGAACAGCTCCTCCATGGTCATCGGGATGCCGAGGCCGGTGGGGTCGAAGAACTGCTGGGCGTAGAAGTCCAGGGAGTAGAGTCCGATCTTGGCCGCCTCCTGGATGATCGGCCAGGGCGTCTCCTCGCGCTCGTCCCACTCGGCCGCGGCCGGGCGCATCACATCGGCGGCGAAGCCGTGGATCCAGTCGCGCACGGACTTCTGGTCGTCGTTGAGTTCGAGCGTGAAGTCGCCCATCTCGTCCCCTCCACGTGCTGGTTACTAGCGGTAACAGCAGTCTGTTACTGGCGGGTAAGGAATGTCAACTCCCCCCTTCCCGGACGAAGGGGACCCGGCGGGGTGTTACGTTGCGCAGACCAGCGGCATTCGAACAACCCGGGGAGGCGTCGGTGGACACCGGCCAGCGCGAGGACCAGCGGACGGCCAGCGAGCGGCGGCGCCACGAGCTGCTCGAGGCGGCCGAGCGCGTGGTGCTGCGGGACGGCCCCGAGGCGTCCATGAACGCGATCGCCGCCGAGGCGGGCATCACCAAGCCCATCCTCTACCGCCACTTCGGCGACAAGAGCGGCCTGTACCGGGCCCTGGCCCGCCGCCACACCGACGCCCTGCTCGCCACCCTGCGCGCGGCACTCGACTCCCCCGGCGACCGCAGGGACCGGGTGGAGGCGACGCTGCACGCCTACCTGGCGGCGATCGAGGCGCGGCCGCAGGTGTACCGGTTCCTGATGCACCCGGCGGAGACGCCCGCCGCCGACGGCGAGAAGGGATTCGACGTCGGCCGGCAGTCGATCCCGCTGCTGCGGCGGATGGGCGAGGACCTCGGCGACGTGATCGCCGAGCGCCTGGACCTCGGCCCCGACGGCCCGCTCGTCGCCCGCGTGTGGGGCCACGGCATCGTCGGCATGATGTACGCGGCCGGCGACTGGTGGCTCGGCGAACGCCCGTGCTCGCGCGACGCGTTGGTGCGCAGCCTGGCCGACCTGCTGTGGGGCAGGCTGGCCGTGGTCGAGGACCGCGCCGGCAGCCAGGGCTTCTAG
>WRCZ01000454.1 GCA_009783685.1 Actinomycetes bacterium | reverse complement strand
CGGCAGCACGGTCGTCTCGTCGATCCGCGGCAGCACCTGCGTCGCCGCGCCGGAGTCGGCCCGGTGCACCGCCTGGAACAGCTCGCTCGCCAGGGCGTCGTCCGAGGCGCCCTGCCCGGACCAGACCACCGGCGCCCGGCGCCGCCCGGTGCTCTGGGGCACGACCGGGATGCTGGCGGTGTCGTCGAGGCCGAGGGCACGGGTCGAGGTCGCCCCGAGCTTCACCCGGAAGCTCGCGTGGTTGACGATGACCTGGGCGGGGTCGCTCGGCACCCGAGGCATCGTCAGCACACGCTCGTCGTAACCGGGCGCGCCTCCCCCCGTGGGAGTGCGGGGTGTTCTGGTGTCCACACTCAACTAACCGAGTGACACACCGTTTAGAAACGGCCTCGGAGCGTCATCGTGTCGGCGCTCCGACAATCGGGCGTTCCCCACCGGGCAACCCGGGGGGCCAGGTCCCGGCGTCGTCAGGACCGCCGGGTCGAGCGGTCTCACGACCGCCGGGTCAGGCAGGGCTCAGGCGCGGCGGCGCGACGCCTCGTAGAGCACGACGCCCGCGGCCACACCGGCGTTCAGCGACTCGGCGCCGCCCGGCATCGGGATCCGCACGCGCAGGTCGCAGGTCTCGCCGACCAGCCGGGACAGGCCCTTGCCCTCGCTGCCCGCGACGATCACCACGGGCCCGGACAGCAGCTCCAGGTCCTGGAGTTCGACGTCGCCGTCGGCGGCCAGGCCGACGACGGTGAGACCGGCCTTCTGGTACGCCTCCAGGGTCCGGGTGAGGTTGGTGGCCCTGGCCACCGGCACCCGGGCCGCGGTGCCCGCCGACGTCTTCCACGCGCCGGCCGTCATCCCGGCCGCACGCCGCTCGGGCACCACCACGCCGTGCCCGCCGAACGCGGCCACCGAGCGGACCACGGCGCCGAGGTTGCGCGGGTCGGTGACGCCGTCGAGGGCGACGATCAGCGGGTCCTCGCCACGGTCGGTGGCGTCGACGACCAGGTCGTCGGGGTGCGCGTACTCGTACGGCGGGATCTGCAGCACCAGGCCCTGGTGGTTCAGGCCGGCGGTGATCCGGTCGAGTTCGGGCCGGGCGGCCTCCAGCAGCGGCACGCCGCGATCGGTGGCGAGCTGGACGGCCTCGCGCACCCGGTCGTCGTTGTCGATGTACTGCTGCACGTAGACCGCGGTCGCCGGGATGTCGGCGCGCAGCGCCTCCACCACCGGGTTGCGGCCGACGACCAGTTCGGCGGTGGCCTTCGCGCCGCGACCGGACGGCCGCCGCGACTGGGCCGAAACCGTCCGCTTGGCCTGGGCGTTGGCCACGCGGTTCTTCTTGTGGCCCTTGCGCATCTCGGCGGGCGGCGTCGGCCCCTTGCCTTCCAGGCCCCGGCGCCGCTGCCCGCCGCTGCCGACCGTGGCGCCCTTCTTGTTGGTCGTACGGCGGTTCCTGCGCTGGCTGTTGCCGGCCATGGGAGGCACTCTCATTCTTCGGTGAAGCTCAACTAACGTGGTGCGGTGCCGGGTTGGCCCCGCGAGGGGCCGGGGTCACCCCCGGCCCGAGGGCCTCCCCCGTGGCCCGGGGCGGTCACCCCTGCAAGGTCCAGCGGGACCCGGTAGGCGTGTCCTCGATCTCCAGGCCCGCCTGGACGAGCTGGTCGCGGATCGCGTCGGCGGTGGCGTAGTCCTTGCGGGACCGGGCCGACTGCCGCTGCTCCAGCACCAGCGTGACGAGGGAGTCCACGACGCCGTGCAGGTCGTCGCCGCGGTCCGCGCCGGTCCAGTGCGGGTCCAGCGGGTCGAGACCCAGTACTCCGAGCATCGCACGGACTTCGGCCAGCCGCGCGACCGCCGATTCCTTGTCGTCGGCGTTCAGCGCGCTGTTGCCCTGCCGGACGGTGGTGTGCACCACCGCGAGCGCCTGCGGCACGCCCAGGTCGTCGTCCATCGCCTCGGCGAAGGCCGGCGGCACCTCGGCGGCCGGTTCGACCACCTTCCCCGCCTTCTCCTGGACCCGCTGCACGAAGCCCTCGATCCGCGCGAACGCGGCCTCGGCCTCCCGCAGCGCCTCCTCGCTGTACTCGATCATGGAGCGGTAGTGCGGGGTGCCCAGGTAGTACCGGAGCACGATCGGGCGCCAGTTCTTCACCATCTCGGACACCAGCACCGAGTTGCCGAGCGACTTGCTCATCTTCTCGCCGCTCATGGTGACCCAGGCGTTGTGCACCCAGTACCGCGCGAACTCGTCGCCGTACGCCTTCGCCTGGGCGATCTCGTTCTCGTGGTGCGGGAAGATCAGGTCGATGCCGCCGCCGTGGATGTCGAAGGCGCTGCCCAGGTACTTGTGGGCCATCGCCGAGCACTCCAGGTGCCAGCCGGGCCGGCCGCGGCCCCACGGGGTGTCCCAGGACGGCTCGCCGGGCTTGGCGGCCTTCCACATGGCGAAGTCGCGCTGGTCGCGCTTGCCGGTCTCGCCCTCGCCCTCGGGCTGCCGCAGGTTGTCCAGCTCCTGGTTGGACAGCTCCAGGTAGTCGTCGTACGAGCGCACGTCGAAGTAGACGTTGCCGTCGGCGACATAGGCGTGGCCGCGCTCGATGAGGCCCTGCATCATCTCGATCATCTCGGGCACGTGGCCGGTCGCCCGGGGCTCGTAGGTGGGCGGCTGGCAGCCGAGGACGTCGTAGCCCGCGTTGAACGCGCGCTCGTTCTCGTAGCCGATGGCCCACCACGGGCGGTCCTGCTCGGCCGACTTCGCGATGATCTTGTCGTCGATGTCGGTGACGTTGCGGATGAAGGTGACGTCGTAGCCGCGGTAGCGGAACCACCGCTGGAGGATGTCGAAGTTGAGCCCCGACCTGATGTGGCCGATGTGCGGGGCGGCCTGCACGGTGGCGCCGCACAGGTAGATCGAGACGCAGCCCGGCCGGAGCGGGGTGAAGTCACGGACCTGGCGCGCGTTGGTGTCGTACAGGCGAATAGTCACGCCCCAAGGGTATCGGCCCCGGACGGGTGCCTCGCGCGGATCGGTCGAGCCCGGCCGGGGCGCGGCTACAGCGGCGTTCACCGCCGCGTTCCCGCCGGGATCGCCGTCGCGTTCGGCGGGCGACTCCCGGCGCGTTCGGCGCGATTCTCACCGCGGCGTTCCCCGCCGCCTCCGCGGCCGCTCCTCCGGCGCCGTGCCGGTGGCCGCCGCCTCCGCGGCTCCTCCGATGCTCTGCCGGCCGGCACGCCTACCGCTCTGCGGCCGTCGCGGGCGGGTGGGTCAGACGCGCACCACCAGCGCCGTGGCGATCGCCGCGAGGCCCTCGTCCCGGCCGGTGAAGCCGAGCCCGTCGGTGGTGGCCGCGCTCACCGCGACCGGTGCGCCGACGGCCGCGGACAGCACCTGCTGCGCCTCGTCCCGCCGCTTGCCGATCTTCGGGCGCCGGCCGACGACCTGGACGGCGACGTTGCCGATCTCGAAGCCGGCGGCGCGGACGATGCGGGCCGCCTCGGTGAGCAGCGCGACGCCGGACGCGCCCGACCACTCGGGGCGGCCGGTGCCGAAGTGGGCGCCCAGGTCGCCGAGGCCGGCCGCGGAGAACAGCGCGTTGCAGGCCGCGTGCGCGACCACGTCGGCGTCGGAGTGCCCGGCGAGCCCCGACCCCTCGCCCTCCCACAGCAGGCCCGCGCACCACAGCTCGCGGCCCTCCTCGAAGGCGTGGATGTCGGTGCCGATGCCGACCTGCGGCAGCACCGGCCGTCCGGCGGGGGCGGCGGCCCCGGCCGACACCGCGGGCTCGGCGGACTCGGCAGCGGCAGCGGGCTCAGTAGGCATCGGTGGCCCTCCTGCGGGCGAGGACGGCCTCGGCGAGCACCAGGTCCAGCGGGCGCGTCACCTTGAACGCCTCCTCGTGCCCCGGCACGACCAGCACCGGCACGCCGAGCTGCTCGACCATGCTCGCGTCGTCGGTGACGTCGTGGGTGACGGTGGCGTGCGCCTTGACGAGCGTGCCCCGGTCGAAGCCCTGCGGGGTCTGCACGGCCCGCAGCAGGGAGCGGTCCGGGGTGCCGGTGACGATCCCGGTCTCCGGGTCCACGCTCTTGACGGTGTCGGCGGAGGGCAGCCCGGGGACGACGGCGGCGGCACCGCCGCGCACCGCCTCCACCACGGACTCGACGGTCTCGACCGGCACCAGGGGCCGGGCCGCGTCGTGGACCAGGACCACGTCGACGTCCTCGGGCAGCGCGGCCAGGCCCAGCCGCACGGACTCCTGCCGGGACTCACCGCCCGGCACCACCCTTATGTCCGTGGACTCGGGCAGGCCGTGGGCGTCGAGCAGCGCCCTGACCTCGGCGGCGCCCTCGGGCGGGGCCACCACGACGATCACCTGGACGGCACGGGCGCGGGCCATCGCGCGCACCGCGTGGACGAGGATCGGGACCCCGCCCAGGGTGCGCAGCGCCTTGGGCGCGCCGGGGCCCAGCCGGACGCCACGTCCGGCGGCGGGAATGACGGCTGCGGTACGCAGGTTTGTGTCCTTGTATGAGATGGGTATCGCACTCAACGTGCCGGGCACCGCGCCCTCGGGACCCCTTCCGTGAAGTCCCGGGGAACGCGAGCACAAGCATGCCGCAGCACCCGGCGATTGCGCTCGGCCGGGTGCCGCGGCGATGTCCCCCGGCGGTGTCCGGGGGATGCGTCTGCGTAGGTCGGTACCCCACAGTCGGTGTGCAGGCGGCACACCGTCAGAAGTGCGACACGAGAGCGTCCGAAAGGGGACGGTCTTACGACGCGAGGACCTCGTCGAGCAGCGCCTCGGCCTTGTCCTCGTTGGTGTTCTCCGCGAGAGCCAGCTCGCTGACCAGGATCTGCCGCGCCTTGGCGAGCATGCGCTTCTCGCCGGCCGACAGGCCGCGCTCGCGCTCGCGACGCCACAGGTCACGCACGACTTCCGCGACCTTGATGACATCACCGGAGGCGAGCTTCTCCAGATTTGCCTTGTATCGGCGGGACCAGTTGGTGGGCTCCTCGGTGTACGGCGCGCGCAGCACCTCGAAGACCCGGTCCAGACCCTCCTGACCGACAACGTCGCGTACGCCGACGAACTCCGCATTGTCCGCGGGCACACGCACCGTCAAGTCGCCCTGGGCGACCTTGAGCACCAAGTAGGTCTTGTCCACGCCTTTGATCTGGCGAATTTCGATGGCCTCGATCAGCGCGGCCCCGTGATGGGGATAGACCACGGTGTCGCCAACCTTGAACGTCATGTGACAGGTACCCCTTCCGTGGCTATCCAGGGTAACACGGGAACGGCCT
>WRCZ01000453.1 GCA_009783685.1 Actinomycetes bacterium | reverse complement strand
GCGCCGACGCTCATGATCGCCCGGCCCACCGGGTCGTCGGGGCTGAGCGTGTGCCGTCCCTGGATGTACCAGCCCATGCCCAGCGACTGCAGCAGCCGGGCGGTGGCGGCCGGGACGTAGCTGCTGTAGTACGCGCCGCCCTGGGCGTCGACCAGCATCGGGTCGTTGTTGGCGAACCGCTGCCGCCCCGGGTCGGTGCGCGCCACGGGCCACGTCGAGGCGCTCCTCACCTGCCGGTACTCCGCCGCCGCCTGGGCGTTCATGGTGTCCTTGGGCGCGAACCACGGCCGCTCGTCACGGATGACCGTCGAGGACCACGCCGCGTGCACCGAACCGAACAGGACGCCCACGGCGAGCGCGGCGCCCAGCGCCCGGCGGGCCCACGGCGCGTGCCGGCGGCCCCGCACCCGGGCGAGCAGCAGCAGGCAGGCCAGGAAGAACAGGCCGCCGGCGAGCACCGCGGGCCATGTCTGGCCGTGCACCGCGCGGCGGCCGTGCACGGCCAGCACCAGCACCGCGAGCAGCCCCGCGCCCGCCAGCAGGGCGCGCGGCTGCGGCCGGGCGGCCAGGCACACCCAGGCGGCCATCACCAGGATCCCGCTGAGCACGAACGCCGCCCGGTACGGGCTGCCGTTGGGGATCGCCAGGCCGTGCCACAGCAGCAGCGTGGGCTTCCACACGAACGACCCGGCCACGACGAAGGCCAGCACGTACCAGGCCACGCGTTCGCGGACCGCGACGGCGCGGTGGAACGGCAGCGTCATGAACAGCAGCAGGACGAGCATCCCCGCGGCGATGTTCGGGGCGTTGAACGGGGCCCGCCCGGCCGGCAGCAGCTGCGCCAGGTAGTCCAGCGGGCCGAACGTCCGGACGTAGGTCGCGGTCGGCGCGGGCTGCGCCGCCCGGGTCGCGGCCAGGCTGACGGTGAGCACCGGCCCGGCGAGCAGGATCCCGGTGCCCGCCATGGCCGCGGCCCGCAGCAGGACCCGGGCCGCGGTGCGCAGCGGCGCGGCGGCGACCACCAGCCGGAGCACCAGCACCAGCGCGGCGGCCAGCGTGGCCATGGCGCCGGTGTAGAAGTTGCCACCCCACACCGCGGCCACCACCAGCGCCCCGAGCACGAAGCGCTGCTCGCGCAGGCACCAGTCGGCGGCGATCATCATCAGCGGCAGGCCGACCAGGCCCCACATCCACATCGGGTCCGTCGACGCGTCGTTGACCATCCACGCGCACAGCGCGTACCCCACCGACAGCAGCGCCCGCAGCCACGGCGACCCCGGGCGCAGCCGGCCCAGCGCGACGGTCATGACGGCCGCCGCCAGCGCGGCGCTGAGCAGCGTCACCAGGAAGACCGGGAAGTCCACCATGTGCCGCGGGAACAGGCCGGTCAGCCAGGAGAACGGATTGGACAGGTAGGCGAAGAAGTCGGCGAGGAACGGCGTGCCGAACGCGCTGCTCCAGTTGAAGAACAGGTCCCCGGCGCCGGTGCCGTGCTGCAGGTCCCACAGGTGCGCGTGGAACGGCACGAACTGGTTGCCGAGGTCGTTGACGGCCCGTGACCGCGGCCCGAACGGGTACGTCCCGTGCACGGCCATGGCCAGGCAGTACGCCACCATGGTCAGCGCGGCCGACCCCAGCGCGGCCGACAGCTCCGAGGTGCGCACCGGCCGGAGCCGTATCGCCGTCGCCCGGACGAGGCGTGCCGGGGCGGGGGCGGTCACGGGCGCGGCGGTCACGGTCAAGCGGTCCTTCCGGTGGTGTGCGGTACGGGTGACCCGGCGGCGCGGGCCACCGCGGTGGTGCGGCGGACGGTGGGCGCGGCCGGCGCCCAGCGGGTGGCGGTGCCGTCCGGCCCCGCCCCGTCGTAGACGGCGGTCCACAGCGCCCCGTCGGTGCCGACGGCCAGCGCGACGAGGCGGCCCTGGGCGTCCTGGACCAGGCCCGCGGAGTGCACGTGCAGGGCAGAGCCGCGGGACCACGCCTGCGGAGCCGGGTGCGCGGTGGCGACCGAGACGGTGCCCGCGTCGTTGCGGGCGGCCAGCGCCACCACCGGCGGCGCGGCCTGGGCCGGCCCGGAGTGGACGAGTGCCACCCGGCCGAAGCCGCCGGGTCCGCCCAGGCCCAGCGGCAGCGCGGGCCCGCCGGAGGCGGGCACTTCGGCCAGGGCGATCAGGGCGGTGCGCGGCTCCCGGTAGGCCAGCCGGACCGAACCGTCGTGCATGGCCAGGGCGCTGATCGGACCGGCGGCGCCTGGCAGCCCGGTCGGCCGGGCGAGCGCGAACGGCCTGCCGCGGCCCGGCGACGTCCAGTGCAGGACGCTGCGCTGCGCGGGCGCGAAGACGTGCACCCGGCCCGCGGCGTCGACCGCCAGTCCCAGGCCGTCGAGCACCCGTACCCCGGACTCGGCGGCCCTGGGCAGCCTCTCCCACGGCGTCCAGCCGCCGTGCGGCGACTGGACGCGCACGCTCACCCCGCCGCCCTGGTTGCGCACCGCCAGGTACACCGTGCCGTCCGGCCCGGTGGCCGCCTCGGGGAAGCCCATCTCCATGGACGCGACGCCGCCGGTCTCGCTGGTGCCCAGGCTCGTCCACGCGGTGAACACCGGCCGGCCGTCGGCGGTGGTGCCGCGCTGGACGGCGGTGACCACCTCGCGCCGGTGCACGCCGGCGCCGTGCGGGTCGGGCAGGTGCGTCCTGACCGAGAACAGCTGGAGGGCGCCGTCCGCGCGGGACACCACCGACACCTGGCCCTCCAGGCCGCCGCCGGGCAGCGGCACCGGGCCCGCCCACGGCCCGCCGCCGGTCGTCTCGTACCAGACGACGGCCTGGCCGTTGAGCAGCGCGAAGCCGGCGAGCCTGCCGTCGGCGGTGCGGGCCGCCCAGGAGGCGGCGCCGGGCGCGCGGTAGCGGGTGCTCTGCACCCACGCGCCGCGCAGCGCCCCGCCGCCCACCTTCAGATCGCCGCAGCCCGACGGGTCGCCGCAACTGCCGTGGTCGGCCCAGCCGTAGACGTCGAGCAGGCGCGCCTTGCGGCGGATGACCGCGCCGTCCAGGTCCCACGGCAGGTGCGCGTTGACGTAGCCCAGGTAGTGCTCGACCGACATCTGCGTGGCGGGCCGGGCCGCCCAGTGCGCGGCGAGCGCCTGCTGGACGAAGTACGTGGCGTGCGTGTGGTCCTGGTGGTCGTAGTAGGCCAGGCCGTGCCCGGGCGCGTAGCCGGGGCGTCCGGTGTGCACCGGGTCGTGCTCCGGGTTGGGGTCCAGGGTGCGCACCACCGTCGGGCGGTACTCGCGCAGTATGGCCTGGAGGCAGGCCACCAGCCGGCTGCGGGTCACCCGGGTGGGACGCCGTATCGGCGAGTGCGCCGGGGGCAGTTGGGGGAGCGACACCACCGCGTTCTGCCACAGGCCCTTGAGGCTCTGCGCCCGCCAGGCGGCCACCCCGCGGGCCTCGACCAGTGCCAGGAACAGGAGCTGGACGCGGGGCACCGCGCGCAAGGTGTGCAACTCGGCCTGCCAGCCGCTGACCGGGGTGACGAGCCTGATGTCCCACGGGCTGTTCTCGTCGCCGGTGGCCATCACCGCGTGGGCCCGCCGCAGGCCGTTGATCCGGGCGCGGGCGAAGCCCGGCCGGTCGGGCTTGGCGAACCGGGCCCGCGGGTCGTGCGGGCGGAAGTTGCGGCCGTCGGCCTCGCCGCCGGTCAGACACACCGTCACCACCGTGTGGCCGGCGGCGATCTCCTGCTCCTGGTCCGGGTTCATGAAGTACAACCCGTCGTCAGGGTGCGCCACGAACTGCACCACCGTGACCGTCCGTTCCTCCGTGCCCGCCGGCAGTTGCAGGCCCTGTCCGGCCGCCGGGGCGGCCTGTCCGGCCGGGCGGCGTCCGCCGCCGCTGCCGCTCCACGAGTGGAGGGCGGCCACGGCGGCCCCTGATATCCCGGCGACTCCTGCGGCGAGAACCCCCCGCCGGGCCATCCTGCGAGAGGACGGCCCCCCATGCCGCGACGACATGCTGTCATGACCTCCGATAAGGCGCATCCCTCGTCGTTCATGACATCTGCCGCCATCAGCGGACGTTCTCCGACGTGAGAGGCGTCGACCGTTCACGGGCGACTTCCGGCCTGTTTGACGGACATTCACCCGGACGCGTTGTCCGCGACCGGGTCATGGTTCGGTAACGACCGTCACCCCCGCCCCTGCAGGCACCCCGCGGGGGCCGCCCGGGCGGTGGCTAGACTGGCCGGATGACCTGGATGATCACCGGCGGTGCCGGATACATCGGCTCGCACGTCGTGAAGGCGCTCGTCGACAGCGGACACCGGGTCGTCGTGTTCGACGACCTGAGCACCGGCGACCCCGTGCGGCTGCCCGACGGCGTGGCGCTGGAGCGCGGGACCGTGCTCGACCGCGCCGCGCTGGACCGGGTCATGCGCGAGCACGGCGTCGAGGGCGTGGTGCACATCGCGGCCAAGAAGCAGGTCGGCGAGTCCGTCGAGCGCCCGCTCTGGTACTACCGGGAGAACGTCGAGGGCCTGCGCACCGTGCTGGAGGCGGCCGCGGAGGCCGGGGTGCGGCGCTTCCTGTTCTCCTCCTCCGCCGCCGTGTACGGCATGCCGGACGTGGACCTGGTCACCGAGCGGACGCCCTGCGAGCCGATGAGCCCCTACGGCGAGACCAAGCTCGCCGGGGAGTGGCTGGTCGCCGCGACCGGCCGCGCCCACGGCATGGCCACCGCGTGCCTGCGCTACTTCAACGTGGCCGGCGCCGCCAGCCCCGAGCTCGGCGACCCCGGCGTCTTCAACCTGGTCCCGATGGTCTTCCAGCGGCTCTCCGAGGGGAAGCGCCCGCTGATCTTCGGCACGGACTACCCGACCCCGGACGGCACCTGCGTGCGCGACTACATCCACGTCGAGGACGTCGCGGCCGCCCACGTGGCCGCGGCCCGCCGGCTCACCGACGACCCGCAGGCCCGGCTGGTGCTGAACATCGGCCGCGGCGAGGGCGTCTCGGTGGCCGAGATGGTCACGCTGATCGCCGAGGTTTCCGGTCACACTGATCTCGAACCCGAGGTGGCGCCGCGCCGCCCCGGCGACCCGGCCAGGGTGGTCGCCTCCGCCGAGGCGATCACCAAGGAACTGGACTGGACGGCACAGCACGACGTCCGCTCGATGGTCGCCTCGGCCTGGGCGGGCTGGCAGCTGCGGCACTCCGAGGGCTGACGCCCGAGCTCGCGCAGTGGGTGGCCGAGGTACGAGGCCGTCCGCGGAGCGAGTGAGCAGGAAGACCGAGCGAAATAGGGTGTG
>WRCZ01000452.1 GCA_009783685.1 Actinomycetes bacterium | reverse complement strand
TGCTTCGGGCGAGCCCACCGAGCCCACCGAGCCCGCGGCCGGGTCCGAGGCGGAACCTGCGGCCGGGCCCGAGGCCGAACCCGCGCCCGGGGCGGAACCCGCGCCCGGGGCGGAACCCGCGCCCGAGGCCGAACCCGCGGCCGAAACCACTGAGAAGGACCGGGCCGAACCCCCGGCGAAGGACCGAGACGAACCCCCGGCCGGAGGCGATTCCGCGTGAACGACACGCTCGACGTCGTGCTGCGGCTGGTCGGCGTCCTCGTCGTGTTCCTGGTGCTCCCGCTGCTCGTGGGGCAGACCGAGCACAAGGTGATGGCCCACATGCAGGGGCGGCTCGGCCCGATGTACGCGGGCGGCTTCCACGGCTGGGCCCAACTCGTCGCGGACGGGGTGAAGTTCGCGCAGAAGGAGGACATCGTCCCGGCCGACGCGGACCGGCGGATCTTCCAGCTCGCCCCCGCGGTGGCCCTGTTGCCGTACCTGCTGGTGCTGATCGCCATCCCGGTCGGCCCGCACGGCTTCGTCGGCCAGGCCCTGGACGCGGGCCTGTTCTTCGTGCTCGCCGTGATGGGCGTCGGCGTGCTCGGCTCGCTGATGGCCGGCTGGGCGTCGGCCAACAAGTTCTCGCTGCTGGGCGCGCTGCGCACCGCCGCCCAGCTGCTGGCGTACGAGCTGCCGATGCTGCTGGCCGCCGCCTCGGTGGCGATGGCCGCCGGCACCCTGTCGCTGCCGGGGATCGTCGAGTCGTACCACTGGTGGTGGACGCCGTGGCAACTCCTCGGCGGCCTGGTGTTCTTCACCGCGGGCCTGGCCGAGCTGCAGCGCCCGCCGTTCGACATGCCGGTCGCCGACTCGGAGATCATCTTCGGCGCCTACACCGAGTACACCGGCCTGCGGTTCGCGCTCTTCCTGCTCTCCGAGTACGCCGGCATCGTCGTGCTGTCCGGGCTGACCACCGTGCTGTTCCTCGGTGGCTGGCACGGCCCGTGGTCCGGCAGCGTCGGCTGGCTGTGGACGCTGCTGAAGGCCGCACTGCTGTCGTTCGTGGTGATCTGGCTGCGGGTCAGCTACCCGCGGCTGCGCGAGGACCAGCTGCAGAAGCTCGCCTGGACCGTGCTGATCCCGCTGTCCCTCGCCCAGATCGCCCTGACCGGCGTCGTCAAGGTGGTGATCTCCTAACCATGGGTGTCCCCGGATCCGGACTGGCCAAGGGCCTGGCCGTCACGCTGCGGACGATGACCAGGAAGTCGGTCACCGCGCAGTACCCCGACGCGCTGCCCGAACTGCCGCCGCGCTCGCGCGGGGTGATCGCGCTGTTCGAGGAGAACTGCACGGTCTGCATGCTCTGCGCGCGCGAGTGCCCCGACTGGTGCATCTACATCGACTCCCACAAGGAGACGGTGCCGGCGGCCGCTCCCGGCGGGCGCGAGCGCAGCCGCAATGTGCTCGACCGTTTCGCCATCGACTTCTCCCTGTGCATGTACTGCGGTATCTGTATCGAGGTGTGCCCCTTCGACGCACTGTTCTGGTCCCCCGAGTTCGAGTACGCGGAGACGGACATCCTCGATCTGACCCATGAGCGCGACAAGCTCCGCGAGTGGATGTGGACCGTGCCGGCCCCGCCCGCGCTCGACCCCGCCGCGGAGGAACCCAAGGAGATAGCGGCCGCCCGCAAGGCGGCGGAGAAGGCCGCGGCCGCGCGGGCCGCGCAGGACCGGGCACCGGGGGAGGGCGACGCATGAACCCCGGCTCCGCGCTGGCCGCGGCCGCCCACCACCCGGGCTTCCTGTCGCCGACCGGCGTCGAGATCACCTTCGTCCTCGTGGGCCTCGCCACCCTTGGCGCGGCCCTGTTGACCGTCACCACCCGGCAGCTGGTGCACGCCGCGCTGTGGCTGGTCGTCGCGCTCGGCGGACTGGCCGTGGAGTACCTGCTCCTCACCGCCGAGTTCATCGCCTGGGTGCAGGTCCTCATCTACGTCGGCTCGGTCGTCGTCCTGCTGCTGTTCGGGCTGATGCTCACCCGGGCGCCCATCGGCCGCTCCCCGGACGCCGACTCCGGCAACCGGTGGGTGGCCGTCGCCGTCGCCGGCGCCGCCGCGGTCACCCTGGTGTGGGTGGTGGTGGACGCCTTCCGCTCCACCTGGATCGACGTCCACGGCGCCGTCCAGGGCACCTCGCACGCCACCGGCACCAGCCTGTTCCGGCACTGGGTGCTGCCGTTCGAAGCGCTCTCGGTGCTGCTGCTCGCGGCCCTGGTCGGCGCGATCGTGCTCTCGCGCCGCGACGACGGCGGCAAGGAGACGCAGTAATGCACCTCGCCTATCCCGCCGTCCTCGCCGCCCTGCT
This sequence comes from Actinomycetes bacterium, assembly GCA_009783685.1. Classification (GTDB taxonomy): domain Bacteria; phylum Actinomycetota; class Actinomycetes; order Streptomycetales; family Streptomycetaceae; genus Actinacidiphila. Next base: position 2,956 of record WRCZ01000452.1, on the reverse strand, counting down.
GTTCTGCGTGGGCGTCTACGGCGTGCTCGCCCGGCGCAACGCGATCCTCGTCCTGATGTCCGTCGAGCTGATGCTCAACGCCGTCAACCTCAATCTGGTCGCCTTCGACGTGTGGCTGCGCGACGCGCTCCACTCCGGCCAGGCGCTCACCCTGTTCACCATCACCATCGCCGCCGCCGAGATCGGCCTCGGACTGGCGATCGTGCTGCTCGTCCACCGCAACCGCGGCAGCTCCGACATCGACCGCCTGACCGCCCTCGCCGACCCGGCCGGACCCGGCGGCGACGGTCCCGCGCACCCGGGGCCCGGCGCGGCGCAGGACGGGCCCGGCACCGCCGCCGGCGACGAGAAGGCAGAGGCCACCGCGTGACCCTGACCGCCCTAGCCGCGCTCGTCCCCCTCCTTCCCTTCCTCGGCGCGGCAGCCGGCCTGCTGCTGGGCCGTACCGCTCCCGGCTTCGTCCGCCCGCTGGCCGTACTGCCGACCGCCGCGTCCCTGGCGCTGGCCGCGATCGTCGCCGCCCGGCAGGGCACCGGCGCCCCGACCGACGCCGCCCACCGGCTCGCCGGCACCGGCTCGGTGCCGATCGACCTGGCCCTGCACCTGGACGGCTTCTCCGTCCTCATCGCTGTGCTCGTCGGCCTGGTCGCCACCTGCGTGCAGGTCTACTCGCTCTCCTATCTGCGCGACGACCCGCGCTACCCGTCGTACGCGGCGCTGGTCTCGCTGTTCACCGCCGCGATGCTGCTGGTCGTCTACACCGGCGACCTGATGGTGCTGCTCGTCGGCTGGGAGATCATGGGCATCTGCTCGTACTTCCTGGTCGGCCACTACTGGGAGACGGAGACCGCCCGCTCGGCCTCCCTCAAGGCGTTCCTGGTCACCAAGCTCGGCGACGTGCCGTTCCTGATCGGCGTGTTCGCGCTCGCCACCGACGCCGGGACGTTCCGGATCAACGGCATCCTGGCCGCCGCGGCCGAGGGCCGGCTGCACCACCCGACGGTGATCGCGCTGCTGCTGCTCGCCGGCGTGGCCGGCAAGTCCGCGCAGTTCCCGCTGCACACCTGGCTGCCCGACGCGATGGCCGGCCCCACCCCGGTGTCCGCGCTGATCCACGCGGCGACCATGGTGGCCGCCGGCATCTACCTGGTGGCCCGGCTGCTGCCGGTGTTCACCGCGTCCACCGCCGCCCTGGCCGTGCTCGCCGTGATGGCCGCCGTGACCATGATCGGGTCCGGCCTCGCCGCGCTGGCGCAGGACGACATCAAGCGGGTGCTCGCGTACTCCACGATCGGCCAGCTCGGCTACATGGCCGGCGCGCTGGCCGTCGCCGACCGCGACGCGGCCGTCTTCCACCTCCTGTCCCACGCCGCCTTCAAGGCGCTGCTGTTCCTGGGCGCCGGCGTCGTCATCCACGCCTCCGGCACCAACTCGCTGACCGCCATGTCCCGCATGGGCGGCATGGGGCGCCGGATCCCCGACGCCCTGTGGACGATGGGCCTGGGCCTGGCCGCCCTCGCCGCGCTGCCCCCGCTGTCCGGCTTCTTCTCCAAGGAGTCGGTGCTGCGGGCCGCCGAGCACGCCTCGGCCGGCCACACCGCGCACGTGCCCGCCGCCGTCGGCTGGACGGTGCTCGTCGCGGGCCTGGTCACCGCGATCCTCACCGGTGCCTACGCCACCCGGCTGTTCCTGCTGGCCTTCCGCGGCAGCGGTCCCGAGGTCCCCGACCACGGGCGGCAGCCCGTGGCGATGACCACCGTGCTGTGGGTGCTGGCCGTGCCCACCGTGGCCTTCGGCGGCCTGGCGTACTCCAAGCTGCCGGACTGGTTCGGCGGCGCGGCCGGCGGCAGCCTCGGCCCGGTGCTGGTCACCTCCGTGCTCGGCACCGGACTCGCCGTCGTCGGCGTGCTCGCCGCCTACGGCGCCTGGCAGGGCACCGCGGCCATCCGCGCCGCCAACCCGATCGGCGCGGTCGTCGCCGAGCCCGCGGACGCCGAACCGGCGCTCGTGGAGGCCGAGGCGATCGCCGTCCACGAAGAGGTGTACGGCGACGTCGCGGCCGCCGAGGACCGCGGCGACCCCGGCCGGCTGCTGCTCGGCCCGCTGCACCGGCCCGCCGCCCACGGCTTCCACCTCGACGCCCTGTACGGCACGCTGTTCGTCCGCCCGGTGCTCGCCGCCGCGAGCCTGGTGCGCTTCCTGGACAGCCAGGTCGTCGAGACCTACGTCAGCGGCGCCGGTGGCACACCGAAACTCATCGGCGCGGCCGTCCGCAAAGCCCAGACCGGAAACGTCCAGACGTACCTCGGCGCGCTGCTGGCCGGTGCGGTCGTCCTCGCCGTCCTCGTCGCCGTCGGAGCGTGAGATCCCGTGAACGACACCGCACTCCAGTACGTCCTCGTGGCGATGCTCGTGCTGCCGCTGCTCGGCGCCGCGGGCGCCCTGCTGCCGATCCCCCGCGCGTTGCGCCTGGGCCGCCCCCGCGAGCAGGCGCTCCTCGGCCTGGGCGTGCTGGTCACCGGCGCCGTGCTGGTGCTGGCGATCGTGCTGGCCGCCGGCTTCGACCACGGCCACCCGGCCACGATGCAGGCCACCACGGACCTCAACTGGATCCCCGCGCTGCGGATCCACCTCCACCTCGGCGTGGACGGCATCTCGCTCCCCCTTCTCGTGCTGACCGCGCTGCTGACCTTCCTCTGCGCGCTCTACTCCTGCTTCTCGATGCCGAAGGGCCCCGGGCCCCGGGCGTTCGTGGCGCTGCTGCTCCTGCTGGAGACCGGCACGCTCGCCACCTTCGCGGTGCTCGACCTGATGCTGTTCTTCCTGGCGTTCGAGACGGTGCTCATCCCGATGTACTTCCTCATCGCCCGCTGGGGCGGCGAGGGCCGCGAGCGCTCCGCGATGCGGTTCATCGTGTACACCCTCCTCGGCTCCGTGATCATGCTGCTCGGCCTGC
>WRCZ01000451.1 GCA_009783685.1 Actinomycetes bacterium | reverse complement strand
GCTCGGCGCCGGGCCTCGAACGGCGCTCCCGCCCCGGGTCCGTTCTCAACGGCCGTGCAGGGGCGTAATGATCAAGGGGCAGTGCGTGTGGTGGATCAGTGCTCTGCTGGTGGACCCGAGCGGGATCCCGCGGAAGCGCCGAGTCCGCGGCTGGCCGCTCGGCGCCGGGCCTCGAACGGCGCTCCCGCCCCGGGTCCGCTCTCAATGCCCGTGCAGGGGCGCGATGATCAGTGGGCACTCCGTGTGGTGAATCAGTGCCCGGCTGGTCGATCCGAGGAGCATTCCGCGGAAGCCGCCGAGTCCGCGGCTGCCGACCACCAGGCACCGGGCCCGTCCGGCCACGGAGGCCAGCACCACCGCCGGCTGCCCGGAGAGGATCTCCTGGCTCACCGCGATGTCCGGGTAGCGCTCGCTGTAACCGGACAGCACCTCGGCCAGGTTCAGCCCGGTGTCCTCGGGCGGCTCCGCCCACGTGTAGTTGTGCGGGCGGCGCACCTCGACCGCGACCAGGTCGACCTTCGCCGCGTCCGCCTCCGCGTACGCGAGGTCGAGCGCCACGTGCGACGACGACGAGCCGTCCACGCCGACGACGACCGGGGCGTAGCCCAGGATGCCGGCGGCCGGTTCGGGCACCAGGGCCATCGGGCACGGCAGATGGCCGGCCAGGGAGTGCGCCGTGCTGCCGCCGGCGAACGCGCCCTCGACACCGGTCAGCCGCCGCCCGCCGAGCACCAGCAGGTCGGCCGACTCCGCGGCCGCGTGCAGGACCCGTGCGGCCCGGCCGTCTGCCAGTTCGGTCGTCACGGCCAGCGTGGGCCGGTCCGCCGACGCCGCAAGCCGGGCGTCGGCCAGCAGCGCCTCCCCGCCGGCGCGGAAGTGCTTCGACCACACGTGCGCGGGATGGCCGGGCCCCGCGTCGGGGGAGGTGCCGCGCGGCCAGTCCTGCGCGTGCACGATGCGCAGCGGCAGTCCGCGCGCGGCCGCCTCGTCCGCCGCCCAGTCGACCACGTGGGCGCTCACCTCGGGATGGGCGCCGGAGACGCCCGCCACGACGCCGCCCCTGGGCCCGGTCACGGCTGCGGTACGACGGCCACGGGGCACGCCGCGTGGTGGAGGACGGTGTGGTTGACCAGGCCCAGCTGCATGCCGACGCCGCCGCGCGGCCGCCTCGCGCCCACCACGATCAGGTCGCTGGCCGTCGCCGCGTCCAGCAGCGCGGTGTGCGCCCGCCCCTCGGGCAGCCGCGACTGCACGGTGACCTTCGGGTACGCCTGCGCGGTGGCGAGCAGGGCCGCGCCCAGCGAGCGTTCGGCCTCGTGCGCCTCCGGATCGGAGGCGTCGCCCGACAGGTGCGCGGTGTCCGGGAGTTCGCGGGCCGGGCGGTGCCAGGCGTGCACGGCCAGCAGGTCGGCCTCGCGCGCCTGCGCCGCGCCGAAGGCGAACTCGACGGCGGCCGAGGACTCCCCGGGCGCCCCGACTCCCACCGACACCCGCCCGAACTCACCGCGGACGTTGGGGGGTTCGCCCCGCACCACGACGACCGGGCAGGTCGCGTACGCGGCGACCTCCAGGCTCGTCGACCCCAGCAGCATCCCGGTGATCGCGCCGCGGCCGCGGGTGCCCACCACGATCGCGGTGGCGCCCTCGCCCTCCCGCAGCAGCGCCATGCCCGGGTCGGACGCGGCCAGGGCGGTGGTCACGTCGAGTTCGGGGGCGATCTTCGCCACCCGCTCGGCCGCCGACGCCACGATGTGCTCGGCCATGACGTGCCCGGCCGACACCGCGGTCCCGAAGCCGGGCCTGACCGCCTCGTAGCGCTCCCACAGCGAGCCGTGCACCAGCTTGACCGGCAGATCGCGCCGGGTGGCCTCGGCGACCGCCCAGTCGATGGCACGCAGGCTGGAGTCCGATCCGTCGATACCGACGATCAGGGGCTTGGTCATGGTGGCACCGCCTTCCGGTGGGCATGTCGCCCAGGTTGTCGTGGTGGCGTTCTTGCCGTTGTCCGCGGTTCCTGCCGTCCTCTTTCACCGTCGCACGGCGGCCGGGTGCCCGCTCAGGGCCGGTCCGGCCTCGGCGCGGGGCCGTCCGGCCCCGATCGGGCAACGGGTGGAGCGGCGGTCAGCCGCGGGCGGCCGTCCCCCACTGCGGGCCGATGCGGGCCCACTCGCGGTCCAGGTCGGCGGCCCGGCGACGGTCCAGGTAGCGGCGCGTGCCCGTCCAGGCGCCGCCGGCCAGCAGCGCGGTCGCGGTCGCCGCGCAGGCGCCGTAGGCGACGCCCCGGGCCCGAACGAGGGTGGGGTCGACGGGGTTGTCGCGGAGCGAGCCGGTGCGGTCCAGCCAGATGGTGACGCGGCTGCCGGCCGGGCTGCCGGGGTTCACCAGCGCCTCCCCGGTGTGCGTGCGGCCGTCCGCGGTCGTCCAGCGCACGGGGGAGCGGACGCCCGGCAGGCCGTTGGCGTAGCCGAAGCCGGTGGGGGCCGGCGGGGCCTTCTGCGTCTGGACCGCGGGGGTGGTGTGCCAGCCGGCCGGCGGCTCGGAGGCGGCCGAGGCGACGCCGAGCCCGGTGGCCACGCCGGCCGCGGGCGCCCCGGCGAACAGCAGCACCGACAGGGCGGCGGCGCTCCACGCTTCGGCCCGGTCGGTGCCGCGCTTGAGCGGATTGCGGCGCCAGCGCCAGAACCTCACGGTCGTACGCATCGGCAGGGCCCCCTTTCGGCGAGGCCGTTCTCCTGCGAACCGTCTCTCCCGCGACCGTCTGTCATTGGGGGACGTCCCTCTGGTGAACGTCCGGGCGGCGAACGTCGTTCACCCCCACCTTCCGACCGTCGCACAGCGGCGCGGGCGGCGGCAGGGGCCGCGCAGACCGCGGGGAGGGCCGAACGGCCCCCGCCCGGGGACCGGGGGGTCCGTCCGCCGCGGGCAGGGGCGCCGCGCGGCGGCTAGCGTGGACCGGAGGGCACATCCCGGTCGCGGCGCGCGGCCGCGAGTGGAGGCAGCGGTGGGCGAGGCCGGCGGCACCGGGCGGGACGGCAGCGAGGGCGGCGAGGCCGGCCGGCTCCCGCGCCTCGAACTCGACCAGCTCCTGGACGAGCTGCAGGTGCGGATCGACGCGGCGCGCGGCACCCAGAACCGCATCCACAGCCTCCTGGAGGCGGTGCTGTCGGTCGGCCGCGAACTGGACCTGCCGCACGTGCTGCGCCGGATCGTGGAGTCCGCGGTGGTGCTGGTCGACGCGGAGTACGGCGCGCTGGGCGTCGTCGAGGGCGACCGGCTGGCGGAGTTCCTGACCGTCGGCGTCACCGAGGACGAGGTCGCGGCGATCGGGCACCTGCCGTCGGGCCACGGCATCCTCGGCGAGCTGATCCGGCACCCCGAGCCGCTGCGGCTGACCGAGATCGCGGATCACGCGGCGTCGTACGGGTTCCCGCCGCACCACCCGCCGATGCACACCTTCCTCGGGGTGCCGATCCGGGTCCGCGACGAGGTCTTCGGCAACCTCTACCTCACGCAGAAACGCGGCGGCGGCACGTTCGACGCCGAGGACGAGACGGTGCTGAACACGCTCGCGGTCGCCGCGGGCGTGGCCATCGAGAACGCCCGCCTCTACAAGGCGGCCCGCGACCGTCAGCGGTGGGTGGAGGCCAACACCGACATCATCGCCGGCCTGCTGTCCGGCGCCGACGAGATGGACGTCCTGGAGCGGATCGTCCGGCACGCGCGGGCCATCGTCGGCGCGGACCTCGCGGCCGTCGGCCTGCCCGCGGACGACGGCACCGACCTGCGGGTGATGATCGCCGTCGGCACCGACGCGGACGACCACCGCGGGCTGGTGCTCCCGCGCGACGGCAGTTTCATGGGCGCGGCCATGGCCGCGGGCGAGCCGATCACCACGGAGGAGGTGCAGAAGGACCCCCGGGTGGCCGCGGGGCCCCCGCGGTTCGGCGGCCTGGGACCGACGGTCGCGGTGCCGATGGTCACCGACGAGGGCGTGCGGGGCGCGGTGCTGCTGTCCCGGGCGGAGCAGGCCGCGCCGTTCACCGAGGCCGAGACGACACCGCTGCAGACCTTCGCCGGCCAGGCGGCGCTCGCGCTGCAACTGGCCGAGCGCCGGCGGGCCGCCGAGCAGCTCACCGTGCTGGAGGACCGCGACCGTATCGCCAGGGACCTGCACGACCTGGCCATCCAGCGGCTGTTCGCCACCGGCATGACGCTGCAGAGCACCCTGCGGTTCGTGGACCACCCGGAGGCCAACGAGCGGCTGCTGCGGGCCGTCGACGACCTGGACGAGACCATCAAGATCATCCGGTCCACGATCTTCGGGCTGCGGGTGGCGGACGGCGAGCACCGGCCGCAGGGCCTGCGCGCCCGGGCCGCGGCGGGCGTGGAGGAGGCGGGGCGGAACCTGGGGTTCACCCCGGTCCTGCACATGGAGGGACTCCTCGACACCGACGTGCCGCCGGCCACGGCGGACGACGCCGTCGCCGTCCTCACCGAAGCGCTGTCCAACACCGCGCGCCACGCCCGGGCCAGCGCCGCCGACGTCACCCTCGTGGCCTCCGACGGCCGGCTGACGGTCACCGTCACCGACAACGGCCGCGGCATCCCCGAGCGGGCGCCCCGCAGCGGCCTGGACAACCTGGCCGCCCGCGCCCGGCGCCTCGGCGGCCACTTCGAGGCTGGCGCCGCGCCTCAGGGGGGCACGCGGCTGACGTGGTCCGTACCGCTCGGGAGCTGAGGCGTCCCCGTCCCCTGCGGGGAGGGCGGGGTCCGGGGTGCGCGTGGGTGGGCGTTGCCGGGTGCGGGGCGGCATCCGGGGTGCGCGTGGGTGGGCGTTGCCGGGTGCGGGGCGGCATCCGGGGTGCGCCCGGGTCGCCGTTGCCGGGTGCGGGTGGGTGGTGGTTGAGCGCGCAGTTCCTCGCGCCCCTGGCATCGCCCCCTGCGGGGGCGGGGTGGGCCTGCGGGTGGGCGGCGTTGCCGGGCCCGGGGCCGTGGCGGCTGAGCGCGCAGTTCCTCGCGCCCCTGGGGGGTGTCGCCTTCCCCAGGGCGGAGTCCGGGGTGCGCCCGGGTCGCCGTTGCCGGGTGCGGGTGGGTGGCGGCTGAGCGCGCAGTTCCTCGCGCCCCTGGGAGGCATCGCCCGTCCGGAAGGGCGGAGTCCGGGGCCGTGGTGGTTGAGCGCGCAGTTCCCCGCGCCCCTGGGGCATCGCCCCTGCGGGCGCGCGGGCCGCCGCGCGCGGTTTCTTGCGCGCCTTGGGGGTCGCCCCGTCGGGTGCGGGTGGGTGGGGGGTCAGAGGTTGGTGTCGAGGACGTCGCGGACCGGGCG
>WRCZ01000450.1 GCA_009783685.1 Actinomycetes bacterium | reverse complement strand
GGCCGGCCCGACGACCCGTCGGCGCCCGCGGCGCTGTCGCTGCTGCGCGAACGGGCGGCCGTGCTGGCCGCGGTCGAGTCGGCCACCCTGGTGGCCGATGTCGCCGGCTTCCGGCGGGTCGAGTGGGCGGACCTGTTCCAGAGCAAGGGGTGGTCGGCCGCCACGGTGGCCGCGGAGCCGCTGCGCAAGGCGGTGTTCGCGGTGCGCGGCGGGGACGGCGCGATGCTGCCGACGATCGAGGAGACGCTGGACGCGATCGACGAGGGCCGGCTGTGGACCGAGGTCGCGCCCCGGCTGCCGGTGGCCCGGGGCGGGACCCCGCAGGACTCCCCCGAGGAGCTGCGGTCCGCGGTGCGCGACGGTCTCACCGCGCTCGCCCACCTGGCGCTGGCCCACGCCGGACAGGCCCACTGGGACCTGTCCTGGGCCGGAGCCCCCGTACGCCTCGTCCTCCCACCCGACGTCGCCCCGCACCTGGCCGCGGCAGTGGCCGCGGCATCCAACGACACGCCCGACACGACCCCCCTGCGCCACCTCCTGGCGCAGGCGGAGCCCGCGGACTCCGCACACCCGCTGGCCGCCGACCCGGCACCCGCAGCCCAGGCCCCGCGACCCACCGATCCCGCGCCGACCGCGGAGGTCCCGGGGGCCGCCGACCCGGCCCCGGCAGCAGAGACCCCGAGGTCTGCCGACCCCGCACCAGCAGCAGAGGACCCGCAGCCCACCGCCCCGACACCGACCGCATAAGCCCCGCGGCCCACCGACCCCGCACCAGGGAACCCGGACGCCGCCAACCCGACGCCTGCAGCGGAAGACCCGCGGCCCGCCGCCGCGTCGACCACGGTGGACCCGCGGCACACCAACCCCGCGTCCGCACCCGAGAACCCGGAGGCTGCCGACCCAGCACCGGCAGCGGAGAACCCGGAGCCCGCCACCCGGCACCCGCAGCGCATGACCCGTGGAGCGCCGGCCCCGCGCAGACCGCAGAGGACCCGCGGCCCCCGACCCCGCGCCGGCCGCGGAGGGCCCGGGGGGCCGCGGACCCCGTGGCGGCTGTCTCGGACCCGCGGGAGGTGCTGCCCGTGTCCTCCTTCGATGCCCGGTCGGTCGGCGGCTGACGGCCCACCCTCGTCGGGGGTGCGCGACTGATCCGCCGGGCCGGGGCGGCTTCCGGGAGGTGCGCGTCGGGATCCCGCCGGCGGTACGGACGGCGAGAGGGTGGGGCATCTGTGCGGAACCTCGGGCTGCGGACCGGGGAGGCGCTCAGCGGGAGGGGCCCGCCGGGGCGCCGGTCGCCATCGGGCGTGCGGCGGGGCCGGTGCCGGTGTCCAGGAGGCGGCCGTGGGGGTCGGCGCCGGGGCGGCGCAGGCAACGGACGGCCAGGACGGCATAGAGGCCGGCGAGCATCACGGCGTCCCGGAACGCCCGCCGCTGGAGCGATTCCAGGGACGGAAGGAGCAGCGCGCCGTTCTGCGGCAGCAGGACGATCCAGAACCAGGGCGTCCGCGGCACCGAGGCCCGCAGCGGCAGCGAGGCCAGCAGGACCGGCAGGATCACCAGCACGTAGTGCAGGAACGCGGGCCGGGACGCCACGAAAGCGGACAGCATGAGCATGCTCGCCGTCTCCACCAGGCGGAGCCGCTGGTCACCGCCGCGCCGCCAGCGGGCCCGGGCCGCCAGCACACCCGCCGCGGCCAGGGCGACGGCGACGACGTCCGCCGCCGTGTGCGGCATCCCGAGCCGCGGCAGCACGGTGCCGAGCGACGCGTCGTACGGCCGGGCGTACGCGTCCTGGCCGTGCAGCAGGAACGGCAGGGTCTTGGTGGCGAGGAGCCCGGGGTGCGGGATGAGCAGCGCGGCGAGCACGGACGCCGCGAGCGGGACGCCGGCCAGTACCGCCAGCGCCCGCCATCTGCGGGCCAGCACGAACAGCAGCGCGAGCGGCACCAGCATCGGCTTGCAGCAGATCGCCGCGCCCACCACCGCGGCCGCCGCCGTCCAGCGGTCGCGGGCGGCGAGGCCGAGGGCGACCGGCAGCGCCAGCACGGACGCCACCGTCCAGTTGCCGAGGCCCACTTCGCTGCGGAAGGGCGCGAAGTACGCCAGCCCGCCGGCGACCGCGACGCCGAGCCTGCTGCGCGGGCTCACGTCGAAGATCCGCAGCGCCGCCCACCAGCCGGCCAGGATCAGCAGCGCGGTGACGATCGGGACCAGCACCTGGAGGACGCGCGGGCCGAGTTCGGCCTCGGGCACGGCCAGCAGCACGCTGCTGGGCAGGTAGAGCAGCCGCTTGTCGGCGTAGGGCGAGCCGCCGTCGAGCAGCGCCTGGCCGGCCCGGACCAGCACGCGGTTGTCGATGCCGTTGGCCGCCGAGCCGGCGATCTCCGTGACGGTCAGCACCAGGAGCGCCGCGGCCGCGGCCTGGGCGGGCAGGGAGGCGCGGGTCCGCAGCCAGACGCCGGGCGCGTCGACGCCGTGCGTCCCCCGCTCGTCCCGCTCGTCCCGGTCGCCCTGCTCGCGTACGTCCCGCCGGCCCACCCCGCCGCCGGTGCCGCCACCGCCGGCGCCGTTCAGCCGCACGACGACCAGCCGTATGTCATGGTTGCTCCCGGTCCGCCGGCCTATGAGGCAAACATCATCAATTGCTTATAGCAGCACGGCCGGGCGGTCACGGGCACGACATGGCGCCGGCCGCCCGGGACACGTGTCCCGGGCGGCCGGCTCTCCCCCGTTCAGGGGCGGCCCGCTCAGAGGCCGCCGTTCACAGGCCGCCGCTCAGAGGCCGCCGCTCACCACGCCGAGGGGGCGGGCGGCGGGACGACCGCGGGGCGGTCGTCGCAGGTGATGGTGTTGGGCAGCTCCCAGGGTGCGAGCCAGGGCCCTGTGGTGCCGCCGCCGTCGTTGCCGCCGAGGTCGGTCACCGCGAACTCCGAGCCGGCGGGCGTGAAGTGGAAGGAGCCGCAGTTGTTGACGCCGACCGCCCCGACGTTGCGGGCGACGACGTTCTGGAAGGTCGCGCCGCCCGCCGTGCGGGCGCTGAGCACCGAGGTGCCGGTGCCGTCCACCCGGATGTCCCTGAAGTGGACATTGGTGATCGAGTAGAGGTCCTTCACCGGGAAGTCGGAGACCAGCATGATCGCGTTGTAGGTGCTGTCGAGGAAGTCGTCGCCGGTCACCTGGATGTCGGCGTCGATGTTCCGCTCCAGCGCGTAGAACCAGATCGCGCCGAGGCCGATGTTCCAGTTGAGCTCGTACGTCCCGGCGCGGACCGTGGTGTTGCCGGTGATCCACAGGTGTCCGGTGAACGCCTGGGAGCCGAACCGGGATCCGACCTGCAGGGCACTGCCCTCCCGGATCGGGTCGGCGATCAGGTTGTTCGAAACCGTGTTGTCGGTGCCGCCGTACAGGGCGATGCCGTTGGCGAGGACCGGCGTCTGCACGGTGTTGTGGTCGAAGGTGTCGCGGGCGTCCTCGGCCTTCTCCGACCACATCGCCAGCGCGTCGTCGCCGGTGTTGCGCAGGAAGTTGCCGGAGACGGTGGAGTCCGTGACGCCGCTGTGGAAGTTGATGCCGTCGGCGATCTGGTCGACGATCGTGTTGCCGCTGATCCGCAGGTTCTTCATGGGGCCGTCGAACCACATGCCGACCTTGGTGTGCTGGATGTACAGGCCCTCGATGGTGGAGTCGCTGAGCGCGCCGCCGATGCCGTTGACCTGGTCGGTGTCGATGCGCTCGCGGACGTCGCCCTCGATGGCGAAGCCCGACAGGTGGACGTGCGAACTGCCGCCCGCCGACGCGTCCTTGCCGTAGAAGCCGACGCCGGTGTGCACGGAACCGTCGGGCGCGGGCGTCGCCAGGTCCACCTGGTGGCCCTTGATGATCGTGTACCAGCTGCCGGCGCCCTCGATGGTGACGTCGTCGACGACGATGTGCCGGTTCACCTGGTACGTGCCCGGCGGGATGTAGACCTTCAGGCGGGTGCGGTGGGCGAAGGCGACGGCCCGGTCGATGGCGTCCGCCGAGTCCCGGCGGCCCGTCGGGTCGGCGCCGAAGGCCAGCACGTTCGCGGCCACCAGGTCGACCTTGGGCGGCGCCACCAGCTGGGAGTCGAGCAGGTCGACGGTGGTCGCCGCGGCGCCGGCCGGCACGGTCAGCCGGACCTTCTGGCCGGCCCGGTAGGTGCGGCCGAGCAGCAGCCGCTGCTCGTCGTAGAAGTGGTTGGGCCGGAACGGCTTGGCGAAGACCGGTGCGGGCGTGGTGTCCTGCGGCACGCAGCCGCACTCGGTGACCCACCAGTCGGGGTGCGAGACGTCGGCGGTCGGGTCGTTCGAGAACGGATAGAGGTTGTAGAGCCAGGAGTACTGCGAGGTGAGCGTCATCCGCGTGCGGTGGCCGCCGTCGACGGTGACGTCCAGCGGCGAGGTGATGCCGCCGCCGGCCGGGGCGTCCGGGACGCTGTAGCGGACGGTGATCGCGTTGGCCGCGCTCGGCAGGGTGAACTCGACGTACTGGCCCGGCCGGAGGGTGACCGCGCTGCGACCCGACGCCTCGGCGGGCAGGGTGTAGGCGTCCCGTCCCGGGCCGATGACGGTGCCGTCGGTGACCGCGTTCTCGGCCTCCTGCTCGGCGAAGCCGACGTCCGCGCCGCGGCCGGCGACGAGCGCGGGGTCGAGCCCGGCCCGCGTCACCACCGGTCCGGCCGGCGCGCCGCTCCCGCCGCCGACCCTGCCGCCCGCGCCGTTCCCGCCGCCGGTCCCGGCCAGCGCGGTCCCGCCGCCGAGCACGCCCAGCCCCAGCGTGACCGCGGTGACCGCGGCCGCCGCGCGCAGAACGGCCGTCGCCCCCGCGGTTCTTCGCCGCGGCCGGCCCGCCCGCCCCACCCCAGCACCTGTGAAGCTCCGTGACATCGCAAGCTCGTTTCTGTCGGATCCCATCGAGGTGAGGCGACAGTAGGGCCGCCCCGGAGCCCTCGACAAGGTTTCTGCGCGAAGATTTCGCCGCCTTGGCGGCAAGCTGCACATCATTGTGTGATTCTTGCGTCGACTGATCCGGCGCGTTGCGGGAGCGGCGACCGGCGGGCGGCGTGGGCGTGGCGGACACCACGCCCTGTCCCGTGCCGGGACGGCTGGTCGGGACGGCGCGCCGGGGCCGGACCGCAGGACCGGCGGCGGCTGTCGGGGATCCGCAGGTGAGGAGCGCGGGGGCCTGCCGGAAGGGGCGGCCCCGGGCACGTGACGCCGCGCGGGAGCGGGTGATCGTCGTCGCGGACCACGTCGACGCGACGGTGCGGCTTCCCGGCGGCGGAGAAGTGCGGGGGCGGGATCCGCAGGTG
>WRCZ01000449.1 GCA_009783685.1 Actinomycetes bacterium | reverse complement strand
GAGAACGCCTACGGCATCCCGCAGGCGTCGGTGCAGAAGCTGGCCGGCTACGACCAGCCGCACGCCGACGTGGCGTGGCTGAGCTCGTCGGCGTCCACGCTGACGGTCAAGGGCGGCGGCTCGGTCACGGTCCGGATCACCCTGGACGCCGGGGCGATGACCTCGGCGGACGCGGGCGCGCACCGGGCCGCGTTGATCGTGGACAGCGACACCCCGTACGGCTCGGTCGCGCTGCCGGTCACCATGACGGTCGTCCCGCCCGCCGGCTGGGGCCTGCTGACCGGCACGGTCACCGGCAAGGACGCCGACGGGACGAGCGCGCCGCTGGCGGACGCCGTGGTCGAGATCGACTCGGCGAACGGCGACGTCTCGGTCACCACCGGCGCCGACGGCGGCTACGCCCTGTGGCTGCCGGCGAAGAGCAACCCGCTCACCGTCATCGCCGCGGCCACCGGCTACCGCCCGGCGACCCGGACCGTGCGCATCGTCAAGGAAGGAGCGGTGACGGCCGACTTCACCCTGCTGCACCAGTAGCGGGCATCCCGGCGGCCGCACCGCGGTGCGGCCGCCGGGCACCGATCGTCCGCCCGTCCCGGCGGGCGGGGACGGGCCCACCCGATCAGCGGGCCGGCCCCTGGCCGCCGGCGGGCGCGTCGTCCTTCCCCGGCTCGGGAAGCCACCAGCCGCGGCTCGCGGCGAGCACCCCGGCCTGGAACCGGCTCGCGGCACCCAGCCGGGTGAGCAGCGCCTGCACCCGGCGCTGCACCGTGCGGTAGCCGATGCCGAGCTGGCGCGCGATGGTCTCGTCCGGCATCCCCATCGCCAGCATCGAGATGATCCGCCGCTCCTCGTCGTTGACGAACTCGTCCTCGCCGACCCGCGCGGTGCGCCCCGGCATGTACGGCTGCGCCTGCGCCCACAGCGACTCGAAGAGCGTGGACAGCGCGTCGAGCAGCGCCGACGGGTGCACCAGGATGCACGCGTCGAGCACCTGCGGGGTGGCGAGCAGCGGGATCAGCGCCGCCTGGTCGTCCGCGATGATCAGCTTCATCGGCGCCTCGGGCAGGAACCGCACCTCCTCGCCCGCCGCGATGTCCTCCTCCACCCGGCCCATCGCGCCAGGGGTGTTGAGGGCGTCGCGGGCGTGGATGAACCGGCTGCGCACGCTGCGGCCGGCGATCACGGCCGCGGAGTTGACGCGAGTGCCGTCGCGTGACTCGGCATAGGGCGGCGCGTCGATGCCGCGGATCTCCTTCTCCGCGCGGTTGAACAGCTGCTGCCCGCAGCGTGCGACGCCGTCCCGGCCGGTGATCACCTGGATCAGCGCGGACGAGTCGCGGTCCCGGCGGGCGTCGCGGTGCCGATCCGTCAGGCGCTCGGTCAGGGACCGCACCCGCTGGATGTCCCGCTCCCTGGCCAGCAGTAGCACCTCGAGCGCATGCTCCGGCGGCAGCGCCGTGTAGCTGGACGGGCTGCCGGGCAGCCGGGAGATCAGCCCGCCGTCCTCCAGCCGCACCATGGCCGAGGCGACCACGTCGGGCTCGATTCCGGTACGGCGGGCCAACTCCTCGATGGACAGAGGCAGGTTGTCGACCAGGACGAAATACAGCGTTTCGGCCGGCTGATCCAGCCCGAGAACTTCCAGCATGGCTACCTCCGCCCAAACGGTAGCCCGAGGAACCTGGTTGGTTGAATACAAGATCTTCACCACTCGTGGATACCCGCTGGTAACCCTGCGTGCCCCGCACCGCCCGGCGCGGCCCCCGGCATCCGGTGACCCGGGGTTCGCCCCGCCGGGGAGCGGCGGCAACGCGCCGGACACCGCCGACGGGTACAAGTTGGCCTCGACCTGGCCCGGACTCGGCAAAGACGCCCGTGATGTCCGCCAATGGTGGGGAGGAATTACCTGGCAACGGCGTGTCCCCGACCACCAGGCCGAAGCCCGGCACGTACAACGGGCCTGGCGTGCAGGAACTGTCCCCGGTCGACGGGACCCGGCGAAGGATCCCCACGGCACCGGGTCCCACCCGCAACTGGCATGTGCCGGGCCACCCCGGCGGTCCTCCCACCCACAAGGAGTGCCATGTCCGATCTGAACCGACGAAAGTTCCTCGTCCTGGGCGCCGGCGCCACCGTGGCCGTCGCCGGGACCGCGGGCGCGGGCGCCGCCTTCGCGGGCACCACCGAGCGCCGGCGGCACGTGGCCCCTGTCGCGACCGGCACCCTGGCGGACGCCCAGCACGTCGTCGTCCTGATGCAGGAGAACCGGAGCTTCGACCACTACTTCGGCCTCCTGAAGGGCATGCGGGGCTTCTCCGACCGCAGCACCATCGAGATCGCCGGCGGCTACAGCGTCTTCAACCAGCCCAACGGCACGGGCCGCCACTACCCGTGGCAGTTCAGCGCCACCGGCCCGGCCGGCGGCGCCGACCCCGAACGCCTCGCCCAGTGCAACGGCGACCTCGCCCACGACTGGGCCACGCAGCACGCGGCCTGGCACGACGGCGCGATGGACGCCTGGGTGTCGGCCAAGGGACTGCGCTCCCTCGGCTACCTCACCCGGGCCGACATCCCCTTCCACTACGCGCTGGCCGACACCTGGACGGTGTGCGACGCCTACCACGCCTCCGGACTCACCGCGACCGGGCCCAACCGCACGTTCCTGTGGAGCGGGAAGATCGACAGCACGTCCAAGGACGGCGGCTCGGAGTCCGGTCTGACCTGGCAGACCTACGCCGAGGCCCTGGAGAAGGCCGGCGTGAGCTGGAAGGTCTACCAGGCCGCCGACAACTACGGCGACAACGGCCTGGAGTACTTCTCCCAGTTCACCAACGCCCCCGGCGGCAGCGCGCTGCGCACCAAGGGGATGTCGGTGGTACCCCCTGGCTCCACCGAACCGGGCGACGTCGCCGCCGACATCTGCGACGCCCTCGCGGCGGACGTCCGCGAGGGCACCCTCCCGCAGGTCTCCTGGATCGTGCCCGACCAGAACTACTCCGAGCACCCCCTGGGCACCCCGGCCAACGGCGCCCACTTCGTGCACATGGTGCTCGACGCGCTGAACGCCGACCCCGACGTGTTCAACTCGACGATCCTGTTCCTGAACTACGACGAGAACGACGGCTTCTTCGACCACGTCCCGCCGCCGGCGCCCCCCGCGGGCACCGCCGGCGAGTTCATCAGCGGGGTGCCCATCGGCCTGGGGATCCGGGTGCCGATGATCGCCATCTCCCCGTGGAGCCGCGGCGGCTACGTCAACTCCCAGGTCAGCGACCACACCTCGGTGCTGCGCTTCCTGGAGCAGTGGACCGCCGCGATCGGCAGGCCCGCGACCTGCCCCAACATCAGCGACTGGCGCCGTTCGGTGTGCGGCGACCTGACCGGCATGTTCGACTTCGCCAACCCGGTGTTCGGCCTGCCCTCGCTGCCGTCCACCGCCACCACCGTCGACATCGGCCAGTGCTCGGGACTGCCGAACCCGACCCCGGCGAACAACGCCCTGCCCGCCCAGGAAGCGGGCACCCGCAAGGCCCGGGCGCTGCCCTACCAGCCCACCGCCGACCTGGCGAACTTCACGGTCTCCGGCACCGCGATCCAGGCCCACGTCACGATGAGCAACGGCGGCACCGTCGGCTGCCACTTCGCCGTCTACACCAACGGCGGCCACCGTACCGGCGGCCCGTGGCAGTACACGGTGCCGCCGGGCCGGAGCAGCACCGACTACTTCAACATCGGCGCGAACTTCGGCAACGGGGTGTACGACCTGTCGGTCCTCGGCCCCAACCGCTTCATGCGCCGCTTCAAGGGCGACGCCACCAAGCCCGGCAAGGACCTGCTCGTGGTCGCCTCCGCCGTGAGCGTCTCCGGAACCACCAAGCTCCAGTTCCTGATGACCAACAACAGCGCCTCGACCGTCACCTTCACCATCAAGGCGAACGCCTACCGCTCCGACGGGCCCTGGACCTACCAGGTGGCGGCCGGCAAGACGGTCACCGACACCTTCAGCTCCCTCACCTACGGCCAGGGCTGGTACGACCACACCGTGACGGTGAACTCCGACGCCACCTGGTCGCAGCGGTTCGTCGGCCACATCGAGAACGGGCAGCCGAGCGTCAGCGGCTGACGCGCCGTCCGGTGTCCCGGGGGCGGGCCGGCCCTCGGGACACCGGATCCCGGGCCCTGGCCACCGGGCCGCCGGAGCGGGATCATCCAGGACACGATGACGACAGACACGCCGAGCCCCGTTGTCGGGATCTCCAGCTACACCGACCAGGCCGCCTGGTCGGTGTGGTCGCAGCGGGCGGCACTCCTCCCGCAGACCTACGTCGACTCCGTCGTGCTCTCCGGCGGCGCGCCGGTGCTGCTCCCGCCGCAGCCGGCGGCGGGCGCGGCCGCGCGCGTCGTGGCCCGCCTGGACGCGCTGGTGCTGGCCGGCGGCCCGGACATCGACCCCGCCCGCTACGGAGCGGAACGGGACCCGCGCACCGGACCGCCGCACCCCGAACGCGACGCCTGGGAACTCGCCCTGGCCCGCGCGGCACTGGACAGGGACCTGCCGGTGCTCGGCGTGTGCCGCGGCCTGCAACTGCTCAACGTGGCGCTCGGCGGCACGCTCCGCCAGCACCTGCCCGACGGCAGCCACCAACGGGTGCCCGCACGGTTCGTGCGCCACACCGTCCGCGTCCGGCAGGGCACCCGCCTCGCCGCGGTGCTCGGCGCCTCCGCCGAGGTGTCCTGCTACCACCACCAGGCGGTGGCCGCGCTCGGCGACGGGCTGCGCCCGGTCGCCCGGGCGGACGACGGAACCGTGGAGGCCGCGGAGTCGCCCGGGCACCGCCACGTCCTCGCCGTCCAGTGGCACCCCGAGACCGACCTCACCGACCTCCGCCTCCTCACCTCCCTGGTCACCGCCGCCCGAACAGGGGCCGCCCTTTGACCCGCCGGGCCCGCGCACCCGCCCTGACCGCTCAGGACAGCAGGCGCCGCTCGCTGGCGACGGCGACCGCACCGGCCCGCGTGTCCGCGCCGACCTTGTCGTTGACGCGGGCGCAGAAGGGTCTTCACCGTGGTCTCGCCGATCAACAGGGCGGCGGCGATGTCGCGGTTGCCCAGGCCGCGGGCGAGGTGGGCGAGGATCTCGCGATCCCGGCCGGTCGGCGTGGGACGCGGATGGGGCATCCGGGCCATCGCGTGGCCGGCCACCGGAGGGGAGAGGACCGTGTGGCCCCGCGCCGCGGCCCGGCCGGCGGCGGACAGCTCCTCGGGGCGTTCGGCCTTCAGCAGGTAGCCGGTCAGGCTGCCTCCGAGCTGCCGCAGCCAGGCCCGGATTGCCCGGAGGCAGTGGCCGCGCATGCCGCCGGGGGAG
>WRCZ01000448.1 GCA_009783685.1 Actinomycetes bacterium | reverse complement strand
CGGGGCCGCCGGGCTGCGGGCGTGTGACCTGGCGGCCCGGGGCAGGACCGTGGACGCGGACACCGGCACGGACACCCGGACACGGGCAGCGGCCCCGGTTCTCCGGGGGCGGGGTCCGGGGTGCCTCCAGGTCGCCCTGGCCGGGTGCGGCGCCGTGGTGGCTTGCCGCGGCGTTCCCCGCGCCCCTCGGCGGGTGCCACCGGGGGCACGGGCACCGGACACGGGCAGCGACCCGGGACACCGAAGCGGAGCCCGCGACACCTCGTACGAAGGGGCATACGAGAGGGCATACGAAAGGGCATACGGAAGGGCCCGCCTGTGCAGGCGGGCCCTTCCGGGGTCTTCTACGGCAGGAGCTGCGGGCGGGGGCGTCCGGCGGGAGCCCCGGCGGCTACTGGCCCTGCTGGTCGCGGCGGCGCTGCCACCGCTCCTCGATGCGGTCCATCACCTTGCCGCGGCGCGGCGGGTGGGGGTGGCCGCGGCGTCCGAACCGGCCGCGTCCAGGGGCGGCCGGCGGCTGCTCTCCCGGGCGGGAGGCCCGGCGCCAGCCGGTGACCGCCAGCACCGCGCAGGCCAGCATGACCAGGAATCCGACGACGCTCACCCAGGTCTGCTTGGCGACCATGCCGCCCATGAGCAGGCCGATCCCGATGAGGAAGCCCGCGACCGACAGGTACACGCGGCGGCGGGTGAACGTGCGCAGGCCGCTTCCCTCGAGCGCAGACGCGAACTTGGGATCTTCGGCGTACAGCGCCCGTTCCATCTGCTCGAGCATGCGCTGCTCATGCTCCGAGAGCGGCACGGCGACCTCCTACTCGTCGGTCGCGCGAGACGACCGGTCCGACCCTTTCAGGATAGGCAGGGAATCGCCCCGGTGAAACCCGCCCCACTGCGCCTTGTCCGACGGGGCTGTCCTTCCCCGTCCGCCCTTACGTCATGCCAGCATACGGTCACGAATGCGGCTGTGGGCGGCGTGTGACGGACTCCCCTTCGGCGGGTCTCCCGAGGGCCGCCCGCGGGTGCTCCCGGAACCGGCGGCCGGAAGGCCGCGTCCACCCGTTCGGCCCTGGCTCAGCCGCGTTCGGCGAGCACGTGCAGCTGCGTCGCGACGGCGTGGAAGCCGGGCTCCTCGGCGGCGGCCAGCTCCAGCCGGAGCAGCGCGTCCAGGGCGCCCGGCTCGGTGTCCACCAGCACCCCGGGCACGAGGTCGGAGAAGACCCGCACGCCGTGCACGGCGGTGGCCCGCAGGCCGGCGTCGCCGACCAGCGCGGTCAGCTCCTCCGCGGTGAAGCGGTGCGGCAGCGAGTCCCCGGCGCCCCACCGCCCGTCGGGGTCGGTCAGCGCGTACTGGGCCTCCGCGAAGTGCCCGGCCAGGGCGCGGGCCAGCACCGCGCCGCCGCGGCCGGCCGCCAGCAGGCTCAGCGCGCCGTCGGGGCGCAGCGTCCCCGCCACGTTCCGCAGCTCCTCGCCGGGGTCGTCGACGTACTCCAGCACGCCGTGGCACAGCACCACGTCGTACCCGCCGGCCGGGACGGTGCCGAGCAGGCCGTGGGTGTCGCCCTGCACGCCGGTCACCCGGTCGGTCACCCCGGCCTCGGCGGCCCGCCGCTCCAGGGCGAACAGCGCGTCCGGGCTGGGGTCGACGACGGTGACACGGTGACCGAGCCGGGCGACGGGCACGGCGAAGTTCCCGGTACCGCCGCCGGTGTCCAGGACGTCGAGCACCGGGCGGTCCGCGGCTTTGGCCCGCCGTTCCAGCGCGCCGCGCAGGACCTCCCACACCACGGCGGTACGGAGGCTGGCACGGGGGCGGATCGGGTCCACCCCTCCTTCACGGGACATGGCGGGCGGCTCTCCTCGCGGACGGCGTACGGCTGGGCACAACGGTCGGCTCCAACTCTAGGGCCTGCCGCGACCCGGGCCGGGGCAAGGTGCGGCCCTGGTCAGCCGGGGCCGCACGTCGCCGCCGGCTGCCCGGTCAGCCCGCCGCGGGAGGCACCGCGGCCGCCGGGGGTTCGTTCTGGAACGCCGGGCGCAGCAGCAGCATCCGCTCGACCAGGCGCAGGAACATCGACACCGCCCGGATCAGGTCGTCGGCGTCCCGCGGCGTGGCGGCGCCGGCTATGCCGGCCTCGGCGCGGGCCCGGCGTTCGGCGCCCGCGGCGAACAGGGCGCTCCACTCGGCCAGTTCGGGGGCTGTCTCCGGCAGCACCTCCCACACGCTGCGGATCCGGCGGCGGCGCCGGCCGGTGTCCTCGGGACGGGCGCGCACGGCGAGGACGGCCGCCGCGGTGCGCAGCGCGGCGAGGTGGGCGGTGGCGTAGCGCTCGTGCGGAGCCTGCAGGGCCGCGGCCTCCTCGAGGCCGACGTGTGCCTGGGTGAGCAGGTCGAGGGCGGCGGGCGACGCGGCGGCGCGGCGCAGCACGGGGTGGATGTCGCTGACGGGAACTGCCATGACGGGCCTCCTGTCTCCGTACGCCCATAGTGGGGCCGACCACTGACAATCGCCCTGACCTGCGCAAACGCCCCACGGGTCGCGGATGGTGCGTACGTGCACGGGTTCGGGCGGCAGAATCGGGTCCATGACCACCGCACGTCGCGAGGCCACCCGGCGCAAGCTCTACGAGGCCGCCGTCACCCTCATCGCCGAACAGGGCTTCTCCGCCACCACGGTCGACGAGATCGCCGAACGGGCAGGCGTCGCCAAGGGAACCGTTTACTACAACTTCGCCAGCAAGAACGATCTCTTCGAGGAGCTGCTGCGGCACGGCGTCGGGCGGCTCACGGTGTCCCTGCGCCGGGCCGAGGAGGACACGGCGGCGGCCGGCGGCAGCCGGGTGGACGCGCTGGACGCGATGATCCGGGCGGGGCTGACGTTCATCGTCCGCAACCCGTCCTTCACGCAGCTGTACGTGGCCGAGCTGTGGCGCACCAACCGCACCTGGCAGGACACGCTGATGACGGTCCGCCAGGAGGCGGTGGCCGTGGTGGAGAAGGTGCTGGGCGAGGCGGTGGAGGCGGGCGAGGTGAGCCCGGAGACGGATGTGCCGCTGACCGCGTCCGCACTGTTCGGCATGGTGCTGGTGGCCGCCCTGGACTGGCAGGCGTTCCAGCCCGAGCGCAGCCTCGACGAGGTGCACGCGGCGCTGTCGCTGCTGTTGCAGGGGCGGGTCGGCGGTGGCGCGGGCGCGACCGCCCGCACCTGAGCGCGCTGTGCGCCCCGAGAGTGCTGCTCCGGCCCGGCCCGGCCCTGTGCCCGCCCGGCCGGCCCGGAGCAACGCTTCCCCCGTACAACCCCCGTTCGCGAACGCGCCCCGGTGAACCGCCGCCCCGTGTCGGCGGTGCCGGCCGTCGGCCCGTCCGCCCTGCCACTCTCCCTGTTTGCGCAGGTCGCGCCCATCCGTGCGGGTACTCAACCCGGCGCCTAGGTACGGATACTCAGCCATAGGCACTTTGCCGGACATCGCGGACCCGGGTCGTGTCCGGCCATCAGCCGTCGGGCCCGGGTCGTGTCCGGCACATCAGCCGGCAGGCCCAGGCCGTGTCCGGCAAACAGCCCGCGGGCGGGCGGGGGTTGGCGGACAGGGCCTAGGGTGCAGCCATGTCCGTCCTCCCTCTCGTGTTCACCAGTGGCTGGGCCAGCGGCATCAACGCGTACGCGGTCGTGCTGCTGATGGGGCTGCTGGGGGCGACGGGGGTGAGCGACGAGGTGCCGCCGTCGCTGGAGCGCACCGACGTGCTGGTGGCCGCCGCCGTGCTGTTCCTGTGCGAGGTGGTCGCCGACAAGATCCCGTACGTCGACTCGGTGTGGGACGTGGTGCACACCTTCGTCCGGCCGGTGGCGGGCGCCGTGGTGGCGGCGCTGCTGGCCGGGCACCAGGGGTCCCTGCCGGAGCTGGCGGCCGGTGCGGTCGGCGGGTCCACGGCGCTGGCCAGCCATCTGGTGAAGGCCGGCACGAGGATGGCGGTCAACACCTCGCCGGAGCCGGTGAGCAACATCGTGCTGAGCACCGTGGAGGACCTGGGCGTCGCCGCGATCGTCGTGCTCGCCCTCTTCCACCCGGTGGTGGCCGCGGCCCTCGCCGCGACGCTGCTGGTGCTGGGGCTGGCGGCGGTGGTGTTCCTGTTCTCGCGGATCCGCCGCTTCCACCGCCGCTGGAAGGAGCGCCGCCGCACGGGCGGCGGCTCGCGCGGGGGCTGGCGGGGCGGCGGCGCGGGCCCGGACGGCAGCGGCCCCGCCAGGGCCCCGGCGGCCACCTGACCGCACGCCCGCCGCTACAGTCCTGGCCATGGCACGGATTGCGGTGATCGGCGCGGGAACGGCGTCCATGGCGGCGGCTGCGCGGCTCGCCACCGGCGGGCACCGGGTGGTGGTGCACGAGCGCTCGGACACCTACGGCGGCGCGGTCGGGGTGCTCGCCCGGGACGGCTTCCGCTTCGACACCGGTCCCGGCCTGCTGCTGCTCCCGGCGGTCCAGCGGGACCTGTTCGTCAAGACCGGCCGCAAGTCCCTGGAGGACGTCGTCGGCCTGGTGCAGGTCGACCCGGCGGCCCGCCACGTGATGGCCGGCGGCACCGCGGTGACGCTGCCCAACGCGTCCCGCTCCGGCGTCGTCGAGGCGCTGGACGCGGCCTTCGGCCAGGGCAGCGGGGAGCGTTGGAGCCAGGTCATGGTGCGGGCGCGCGAGGTGTGGGAGGTCACCCGCAGGCCGCTGCTGGAGGACGTGCTGCACGACCCCGGCGCCCAGGCCCGCGACCCCTACCCGGCCGCCAGGCGCGGCCTGTTCCGCCGTGCCACGACGCCGTCGCTGGCCGGCGTCGCCGCCGGGGAGCTGGGCGGCGGGGGCCTGGGAGCGCTGCTGGAGAGCTGGGCGCTCGCGTACGGGCTCGACCCGCGCACGGCGCCCGCCGCGGCGGCCGTCCTGCCGTACGTGGAGCAGACGTTCGGGGTCTGGTACGTGCGCGGCGGGATGCGCGCCTACGCCGAGGCGCTGTACGAGCGGTGCCGGGAGCGCCGGGTGGAGTTCCGCTTCGGCTCGGCGGTGACCGGGCTGCTGCGGGAGGACGGCAGGGCCGCGGGCGTGGCCCTCGCCGACGGGAGCAGCGCCCCGGCCGACGTGGTGGTCGCCGGCGCCCCGCTGCCCGCGCTGTACGCCGACGGCGTGCTGCCGCCGCACGAGGCGGGGGCCGGCCGTGACGCGGCGGCGTACCGGGGCCCGCTGGACGAGCCGGGCCGCTGCACGGTGCATCTGGCACTGCGCGGCGCCCGCCCGGCCGGCACGGTGCACCGCACGGTGGTGCACGCGGCGGACCGCACGGCGGAGGCGGAGTGGGTGTTCGGGCCGCGGGGCGGACGGCCGCTGCCGCCGGCCGGCGCG
>WRCZ01000447.1 GCA_009783685.1 Actinomycetes bacterium | reverse complement strand
GCGTCGGCGAACCGCACCGGCTCGCGCACGTTGCGTCCCCACCAGGAGGCGTCGAGGGCCGGCTCGGGGTCGTCACCGGGCCCTGCGGTGCCGCTGGTGCGCAGCAGGGGAACGGCGGGTGCGGCGGGCTCCAGCCCGGCCAGCAGTTGGGTCAACTCGGCCTGGTGCGTGTCCATCTGGCGGCTGTGGAAGGCGTACTCGCCGGGCATGTCACGGCAGGTGACCCCGCGTGCGGACAGTTCCGCGGTGAGCGCGGACACCGCGGCGTCCGTGCCGGATATCACGCTGGAGGAGGAGCTGTTGACGGCGGCGAGGGCGAGGTCGTCGCCGAACGGGGCCAGCAGCGGCAGCAGTTCGGCCTCGGGCAGGGAGACGGAGGCCATCCGCCCCTGGCCCGCGGAGCGCTGCAGGAGCCGTCCGCGCAGGACGGCGACCCGGACCGCGTCGGGCAGGCTCAGCGCCCCGGCGACGTGGGCGGCGGCGATCTCGCCCATGCTGTGGCCGATGACGGCGGCCGGCTCGATCCCCCAGGACCGCCACAGAGCCGCGGCGGCGATCTGGAGGGCGAGGACGACGGGCTGGGCGAACTCGGTGTCGGCCAGCCGGGAGTCCTCGGCGCCGGCCCGCAGCTCCTCGGCCGGCGACCATCCGGCGGCCTGCTGCACGAGCGCGTCGACCTCGGCCAGCGCAGCGGCGAACACCGGCTCGGCGTCCAGCAGTTCGCACCCCATGCCGGCCCACTGGCCGCCCTGCCCGGAGAAGACGAAGCACACCGGCAGCTGCTCGCCGTCCTCGTCGGGCAGTGCCGCCCCGGCGTCATCGGCGGGCGCCGGGGCGGCGAGGAACTCGTCGATGTCCGCGACGAGTTCGGCGGTGGTGGTGCCGGTGGCGGCGATCCGGTGCTCGTTGTGGTGGGTGCGCAGCCGGGCGGCGCCCGCGGTCCAGGACGCGAGGGCGCGGTCCGGTTCCGCCAGCAGGCGGTCGCGGTGGGCGCGGGCCAGCTCGCGCAGCGCCTCGCCGGAGCGGGCGGACAGCGCCAGGACGCGGGTGGCCGCGCCGGAGTCGGCTCCGCCGCCCGGGATCGGGTCCCGCCGCGGGGGCTCCGCCACCACGACGTGGGCGTTGGTGCCGCTGAGGCCGAAGGCGCTCACGCCGGCCAGGCGGGGGGTGTCCTGCGGCCAGCCGGTCAGCTCGACGGGCACGCGCACCGGCCAGCGGTCCCAGCGGATCGCCGGGTTGGGGCGGTGCAGGTGCAGGTGCGGCGGGATCTGGCCGTGGCGGACGGCGAGCGCGGCCTTCAGCAGCCCGGCGACGCCGGCCGCGCCGTCGGTGTGGCCGAAGTTGGTCTTGAGCGAGCCGACCAGCAGCGGGGCGGCGGGGTCGCGTCCCTCGCCCATCACCTGGGCCAGGGCGCTCATCTCCAGCGGGTCGCCGAGCGGGGTGCCGGTGCCGTGGGCCTCGACGAAGCCGACCTCGGCGGGTGCCGCGCCGGCCGCGGCCAGCGCGTCGCGCAGCAGGTTCTGCTGGGCGGCGGCGCTGGGCACGGTCAGGCCCGCGCTGTGGCCGTCGTGGTTGACCGCGGAGCCGCGGATCACGGCGATGACCCGGTCGCCGTCGGCGAGCGCGTCGCTCAGGCGCTTGAGCACCAGGACCACGCACCCGTCGCCGCGGACGATGCCGTCGGCCGCGGCGTCGAAGACCTTGCAGCGGCCGTCCCTGGCCATCGCGCCGACCTTGGACATGAAGATGGTCAGTTCCGGGGCGAGCAGCACGTTCGCCCCGGCGACCAGGGCGGTGTCCGACTCGCCGGCGAGCAGGCTGTGCCGGGCGAGGTGGGTGGCCACCAGGGACGAGGAGCAGGCCGTGCTGAGCGCGACGCTCGGCCCGTTCAGGCCCAGCAGGTAGGACAGCCGGCCGGGCCCGAAGCTCGCCTCCTTGCCCGAGGCGTACCAGGGGTCGATGCCGGCGCGGCCGGCCTCCTGCGCGTGGCGCAGGAAGTAGTCGGCGCCGAGTCCGCCGGACCACACGGAGGTGCGGGTCCCGGCCAGGGTGCCGGGCACGATGCCGGCGTCCTCGAGCGCCTCCCAGGCGACCTCGATCAGCAGCCGTTGCTGGGGGTCGATCTGCCGGGCCTCGCGCGGCGCGATGCCGAAGAAGCCCGCGTCGAAACGGTCGGCGTCCGGCAGGAAGCCGCCCCAGCGCGCGTACGTCCGCCCGGGCGCGTCCGGGTCGGGATCGTAGATGCGGGCCAGGTCCCAGCGGGACGGGGGGACTTCGGTGATGACGTCCGTCCCGTCCCGCAACAGGCGCCAGAAGGTGTCCGGGCCCGTCACCCCGCCGGGGAAGCGGCAACCCGCCCCGACGATCGCCACCGCGTCGGCTGCTGTGGAGGTCATTTCAGCAGTGCCGCCCCTGAGGGGGTGGTCAGGCTGCCGAGGTGCTGGTGCCACAGGTGGTCGGGGTCGCTCTCGACCGCGGCGACGATCTTGCGCATCGCCTCCAGCGCCCGCGGCTCGTCGTCGTCGTAGACGTCGCCCTGGAGCATCTTCAGCACGTCCAGCCGGTACCGCGGGTCCTGCACGAAGGCCGTGAACAGGATGTTGAGGCGGTAGTAGATGCTGATGAACTCGTACCAGTTGCCGACGCCGCGGCGCAGCGTGCGCTCGTACTCGGCGAACCGCGGCTTGGTGAAGTCGCCGGTCTCGGCGGCCGCGATGATGTCCTTGGTGGCGATGCGGGCGCTGTTGAGCGCGACGCTGACGCCGCTGGAGAAGATCGGGTCGACGAAGCGGGCGGCGTCGCCGATGAGCACCCACTTGTCGCCGGTGATCTCCTTCATCCCGTAGCTGTAGTCGCCCTCGGCCTTGAACGGGCGGACCCGCTCGGACGCCTCCAGCGCGCTGCGCAGCTCCGGCCGGCTGCCGACGCAGTCCCAGAAGAAGCCCTCCAGGTCGTCCTTGGACGCGGTGAAGTGCTTCTTCTGCGTGACGACCCCGATACTCGTGATGGTGTCGGTGATCGGGATCTGCCACACCCAGGTGTCGGTGATCGGCAGGAAGTGGATGAAGATGTAGTCGGCCTTCTTCTTGTCGTGCGACAGCGCGGTGCGGTCCAGGCCCTCGAACCAGGTGTGCACCGCGTACTGGTTGAAGACCGGGTCGGGCACCTTCAGCTTCATCTGGCGGCCGAGCATGGTGCCGCGGCCGCTGGCGTCGACCACCATGCGCACGGTGTAGCCGGAGTCCTTGCCGCGGACCGGGCGCAGCACCGGGTTCTCGCCGGAGAAGTCGACGCTGCCGATGCGGGTGTCCTCCAGCACCTTGGCGCCGCAGGAGTTGGCGTGCTGGAGCAGCAGCTGGTCGAACTTGCCGCGGTCCACGTGGTAGGTGTGGGCCTGCTCGACGCCGGGCTGGTCGCGCTCGTCGAACTCGATCTCGGCCGCGCCCAGTCCGTGGGACAGGCCGGAGAAACCGAGCGTGGGGATGCCCTCGGGCGCGGCCGAGGTCCAGGCGGCCCCGAACTTCCGGGGGAAGCCGGCCTTCTCGACCAGTTCCAGGGCACCGATGTCGCGCAGTACCGGAGTGGTGGCGGGCACCAGGGACTCCCCGACGTGCGGCCGGGGAAAGGTTTCACCCTCGAAGACCGCCACGGACAGGCCGGCCCGTGCCAGGTAGCTGGCCGCGGTCGAGCCCGCCGGGCCCCCGCCGATGATGCCAATGTCGTAGTCGACTGCGGACAAGACTGCTCCTCATACGATCGGTGTGGGTGGATCAGGCCATCGCCGCGGGGTCGCCCTGCAACCGGAAGACCAGGGCGCTGATGGCCTCCAGCGTCTTGAAGTTGCGGCCGACGATGTGCTCGGGCGGGATGTAGAGCCGGTACTGGTCCTGTATGTGGGCAATCAGCTCGGTGGTGTTCAGCGAGGTGAGGATGCCGAGCTGGAGCAGCGGGACGTCGGGTTCGAGGCTCGCCGTCCCCTCCGGCAGGAAGCGCTCCTCGACGAACGCCGTGAGTTCAGCGAGGATCTCGTCCTGCGCAACGGTCTCTTCGGGCATGCCTGCGGCCTCCGGTGTCCGGGCGGGGTTGATGTGACGGCCGGATGCGCCGTGCGGGTCCCCGCCGGACGGGGCGCCCGCCGCAGGCGCTGGGGCCGGGATCCGTCGGCTCCGAGTCTCGACGGTTCCCCTACAGGCCGTTCCGGGCGGACCGGCCGCACGTTCCCGGCGGCCGGCTGCGCCCACCGTAGTCAGCGAGCCGTGGCTCGGGCTTCACCAGACGTGATGAATTGCCGGCGGGCCGCACGGGCCCGGATCCGCACCAAAGGGGGAGGTCCGCACCCGGCCGGCGGCAGGGGCGGGCAGAAAGGATGAGTACCCGCGGCCGTCGCCGTGGAGCGCCCCCAACGGCCAGGATCGACGCGGCTGTCCGCGACACCTGGAGGTCGAAGCCGTGCAGTGCGCCCAGCCCCTTCCCCGCCTGCTGTGCCTGCCGCACGCCGGCGGCAGCGCGGTGATGTTCTATCCGTGGCGGAGCCGCTTCGCCGGTCTCGCCCGGGTGACCCCGGTGGAGCTGCCCGGTCACGGCCGCCGGCGCACCGAGCCGCTGGTCCGGGACATGGGCGAGCTCGTCACGCTGCTCGCCGGCGAGCTGGCCGCCGCGGCCGACGGCCCGTACGTGCTGTACGGGCACAGCTTCGGCGCGCTGGTCGCCTTCGAACTGGCCCACCGGCTGGCCGGGTCGGCGGCCGGCGCGCCGCTGGCGCTGGTGGTCTCCGGCCGCAACGGCCCGTCCGTCCCGCACCCCCGGGCCGCGCTGCACGACGCGCCCACCGGCGAGCTGCTGCGGGGCCTGCGGACGTTGCAGGGCACGCTGCCCGCGGTGGAGCAGAACCCCGAGCTGCTGGAGATCTTCCTGCCGCCGCTGCGCGCCGACCTGAAGATGGCCGAGACCTACCGGCGGCCCGAACTGCCGCGGCTGTCCTGCCCGGTGCAGGTGGTGGCCGGCGACCTGGACCCGCTGGTGGACGACGCGGGGCTGGCCCGCTGGCAGCGGGAGACGGTGGCGGCCTGCCCGGTGGAGCGGGTCCGCGGCGGCCACATGATGTACGACTCCCCCACCCTGCACCGCTGCCTGGACGACCTGTTCGGGCTCGTCGCCCGCTGACACCGCGCGGCACCCGTCCGCCATCCCCGAACTGCCAGGAGGCATCGTGGACTTCGAACTGAGCGCGGAGCAGTCGGCGCGCTGCCAGAACACGCTGCGGCAGGTCGCCGGGGCGTTCCCCGCCGGGCGTCCGCGAGACGTCTTCGCCCGCGAGGACTGGCGCACCATGGGCGGGCTGGGCCTGCTGGGCACCTGCCTGCCGGCGGAGTACGGGGGCGGCGGGCTCGG
>WRCZ01000446.1 GCA_009783685.1 Actinomycetes bacterium | reverse complement strand
CGCGATCTCCCGGTTGCTGGCCCCTTCCGCGACGCGGGCCACGACGCTGCGCTCGGTCGAGGTCAGCCGCTCGGACCAGGGGCCGTCCGGTGGCAGCGGGCCGCCGCCGGACGGCCCCTGCCCTGAGCGGTCCCGCTCGGCGCGCGCGACCGCCACCCAGGCGCGGGCCCCGGCCCTGGTGAAGATCCGCAGCGCGTCGGCGAACGCGGCGCGGGAGGCGGCCTCGTCGCCGCGGGCGCGGTGCACCCGGCCGAGCGCGAGCCGCGTCCTGCCCTCCTCCAGCACGTAGGGGAAGGCGCCCAGCCGTGCGGCGGCGTCCGCCAGCAGCGCGACGGCCCGGTCCCGGTCCCCGCGTGCCTCGGCGACCAGGCCGGCCGAGCGGTCCAGGGTGGCGAGCACGCCGCGCCGGCCGAGCCGCGCTCCCTGTGCCCGGGCCTCCGCGACGACCTCGTCGGCCTCGTCGGGGGAGCCGGCCCGGGCGAGCGCCTCGGCGAGGTCGGCGTGCCAGCGCCGCATCGCCGGGTCCCGCAGGCCCTGCGCGGTCTCCATCTCGGCGGTGCGGCGCAGCAGCCGGGCGGCCTGCTCCGGATGCCCCATCAGCAGCAGGACCCGGCCCTCGGCGTGCAGCGCCCGGGGCAGAAACAGCCGGTCGTCGTCGTCCTCGCTGTGCCGCCGCGCGGTCTCGGCGGCGGCGAGCGCCTGCGGCAGGCTGCCGCCCGCGGTCTCGGCCAGCGCGAGGGCGTACCAGGCCGGTCCCTGGCTGAGCCCGGCCTGCTGGGCGATCCGCAGGCTCTGCCGGGCGATGGTCAGTGCCTGCCGGCACCGGCCGCGCAGCTCCTCGACCTGGGCCAGCGCCATCAGGCACTGGCTCAGGCTCTCGGCGGAGCCGCGCTGGCGCAGGGTGAACACCAGCGACCGCAGCTCCCTCCTGGCCGCGTCCGGGCGGTCGTCGGCCAGCAGGAAGCGGTGCTTGAGGAAGATCGGCCCGTTGTGGTCGGACATGGCCCGCACGTCGTGCGGGGCGGCGAGCGCGGCGGCCAGGGTGCCGGGGGCCTCGGGCAGGCCGAGGAACAGTTCCAGGGCCGCCTGCTGGGTCAGCGCGAGCAGTTGGGTGTGCCGGTCGCCGGCCGCGCCGGCGAGTTCGGCCGACCGGGCGGCGTGCAGGTGGGCGCGGGCCGCCGAACCGCCGACCATCCACGCGCGCCAGCTCATCCGGTAGTGCAGCGGGGCCAGCAGCCGGGGGTCACCGCCCGCGTCGTGCAGCGCCTCGGGGAACACGTCGGCGATCTCGGACATGGCCTGGCCGCAGGAGTCGACGACGACGGTCCAGGCGCGTACCCGTTCCGCGGGCCGGTCGACGCCGCCGAGCACCTGGTAGGCGAGCTGCCGGGCGAAGGCGAAGTCCCCTGCGGCGACCGCGTCCTCGGCCGCGGTGAGCCGCCGCTCGGTGTCGACGTCCGGCTGCCCGGCCGGGGTGTGCTCGGCCGCCAGGCGGCCGAGCCGGGCCGCGGTGCCGGGCGCGCCGCGACGGCGCGCGGCGGACGCGGCGTCGGCGAGCCGGGCGGCCACCTCGGAGTCGGGGCCCGCGGTGAGCCGGGCCAGGTGGTGGGCCCGCTCCACCGCGTCGTCGGCGGCGTCGGCAAGCGCGCGGTGCACGGCGGCCCGCTGGTCGTACCCCGCCTCGGACTGCAGCACGACGGGCACCAGCGGGTCGGCGAACCGCAGCACGCCGTGCGGCGGTTGCTCCAGCAGCCCGCGCCGCACGCACAGGTCGACGTCGGCGGACGCCTCGCGGCAGCCGGCCCGCAGCAGCAGCCCGACTGTGGGGCTCGCGGCGGCGCTCGCGGTCAGCAGGGTGCGGCGGGTGCCGGGCGGCAGCGCCTCGATGCGGTCGAGCAGCGGCCGCCGCAGGCGGTCGGGGACCGGCAGCGGGTCGCCGGCGTCCGGCAGCACTCCCCCGGCGGCGCGCACCCGCTCGGCGAGGGCGGCGCTGAGGTCGAGCAGCCGCCGGGGGTTGCCGCCCGCGGCGTGGTGCAGCCGGGCGACGACGGCCGGCGGCCAGGGCGGCCCGGCGTGCTCGGGGTCCGCGTCGTCCAGCAGCGTGCCGGCCTCGCGGGCCGTCAACGGCGGCACGGTCAGGGCCGCCGGCGGCCGGGAGCTCCACCGCTCGACGTCCGCCAGGCCGAGTTCGCCGGCGGCGCCCGGGCGGCCGGGGACGCCCGCGCCATGGGGCTCGGCGCCGGGCGTGCGCAGGGCGGCCAGGAGGGCCGGGCTCCTGCCGGCGGGGCGCCGGGCGAGGAACGCGAGGACCTCCGCGGTCGGCGTGTCGAGCCACTGGGCGTCGTCGACGACGAGCAACAGCGGCCCGGTGCGCCCCAGTTCGGCGACGACCGTGCGCACGGCGGCGCGCAGCACGAGCGCGTCCCTGCCGCCCAGCGGGTCGGCGCCCTCGGGCAGGGGGCCGCGCAGGAGCGCGCCGTCGAGCAACGCCCTTGCGTGGTCGGCGAGTCCGGCGAAGCAGGCGTCGTCCACGCCGGCGAGCAGGTCGACCAGGCCGAGGTACGGGCTGTCGCGTTCCTGCGCGGCGGGCGAGCAGCGCAGCACCCGGTGGCCGCCGTCGGCGTGCTCGCGGGACAGCCGTTCCAGCAGCGTGCTGCGGCCTATCCCGGCCGGTCCGGTGACCAGCAGGCCGCCGCCGGCCAGCCCGGTGCGGGCGGCGGCGTGCAGCGCCTCCCGTCCGGCGGCGCGGCGGCGCGGGGTGCGCGCGACCGCCGGGTTCCCTGCCGGTGGAGCGGTCGGCTCGGTCATCGCAAGCCCCTCCGGACGCAAGCCTCGATCCCTGGGTGACGGGCGTGTGCACGCCCGGGTGCGGCGCTGAATGTAGGACCCTCCAGGACCCTGGTCAACACCCTGGTATGGACCACTGCCGGTCGGGGAGGGCCGCGGCGGCGCGGACCGTCGCGGCGGGCGGGCGCGGCCGGGCATGCCGCCGAGCCGGTGGTGGGGAGGCCACCGGCTCGGCAGGTCCGGGTACCGGGCGCGGGGAGGCTCCGCGCCCGGTGGATCAGCAGGTCAGCAGGCCCCCTGGTCCTGCCAGACGGCCCACGACGCGGGGGCGTCGGGCTGCGCCCCGGTGGAGTACCAGGTGGACAGCCACAGATGCCCGTTGTACGCAACCTTGTCGCCCGGGGCGTAGCCGGTGGTGGCGCTCCACGCCGCCGCGCCGCCGCAGCCGCCGGGCGGGGTGCCGCCGCCGGTGACCGTCCAGGTGAACGTGGCGGTTCCGGCGGCGTTGTCGGAATTCGTCGCGGTGACCGTCACCGACGAGGTGCCCGCGGTGGTCGGGGTGCCGGAGACCAGCCCGCTCGCGGAGTCGACGGACAGCCCCGCGGGCAGCCCCGTCGCGCTGTACGACAGGGTCTTGCCCGCCGGGTCGGTGGCGTGGATCTGCAGGCTGACCGCGGTCCCGACGGTGCTGTTCTGGTTGCCGGGGCTGGTCACCGACGGGCTGCCGGGCTGGCTGCTGCAGGTGCCCGGGACGGGGTCGGAGCCGGTCACGGAGACGGCGGCCCAGGCGGCGTCGACGGTGTTGTACTCGGTGCAGTGCGCGCCGTACAGGTCGGCGGCGGCCCGCAGCGAGTCGGTCCTGGCCTGGGCGTAGGTCTCCGCGGAGTTGGCGTACGAGGCGAGGGCCTTGTACCAGATCTTGCCGGCCTTGTCGTTGCCCAGACCGGTGACCGAACTGCCGTTGCAGGTCGGGCTGTTGCCGTACCCGTGGTTGCCGCTGCCGACCGCGGCGAGGAAGAACCAGTGGGTGAGCGGGCCCATGGAGTAGTGCGGGTCGAGGCTGCCGATGCCGCTGCGGTAGCAGTCCGGCGAACTGCCGTCGAGGGACGGCTGGTACATCCACCGCAGCGGCTGCCCGTTGCCGTTGATGTTGATCAGCTCGCCCATGGTGTAGTCGGGCGTGTCCACCGGGTTGTTGGCGTAGAACTCCACCAGGGTGCCGAAGATGTCGCTGGTGCCCTCGTTGAGGCCGCCGGTCTCGCCGGTCTCGTCCCAGCCGGTGAGGGCGCCGCTGACGCCGTGGCTCATCTCGTGCCCGGCGACGTCGAGTTCGACCAGCGGACGGGCGTTGCCCTGCCCGTCGCCGTACGTCATCTGGCTGCCGTCCCAGAAGGCGTTCACGTAGGCGTTGCCGTAGTGGGTGCGCGACGGCACTCCCCTGCCGTCGCCGAAGATGCCGTTGCGGCCCTGGACGTTCTTGTAGTAGTCGAAGGTCTCCGCGGCGCCGTAGTGGGCGTCGACGCCGGCGGACGCCGGGTCGCTGTTGGTGCCGTCGCCGAACGAGCCGGTGGAGCTGGTGAAGACGCTGCCGGTGCCGGACGTCGCGTGGTTGAGGTTGCTGGTGTAGCCGTTGCCGTGCGACGGGTCCTGCATGGTGTAGCCGCTGCCGGACTGGGTGAGGTCGAGCGTGACCTGGCCGCTGTAGATCGAGCGGCCGGTCCCGGCGACCATCGGCCCGGCGGCGGGGCCCGCGGCGGGCGCGGTCGCGGCGCGCACCTGCCGGGCCTCGCCGGGCGCCGCGAAGGTGTCGATCTCGTCGCTGCTGCCCAGCACGCGGCCGGTGCCGGCGTCGACCAGGACGTGCAGCCGGCTCGGCGTCCGGTCCGGCCGCACCCCGCTGACCACGGTCTCCCACACCAGGGTCGCCGTGCTGCCGCTCATCCGTACGGCGAGGTGCGGCGTGCCCACCGCGTCGATCCGCCCGCTGAACGCGGTCTTCGACAGGCCGGCGGCTCGACCGGCGGGCAGCTTCGGGGTGGTGGACACCGCCCCGTCCGTCCGGGCGCCGGTCGCCAGCGACCGGTACGTGCCGTCCTTCGTCAGGTGCACGATGACGTCGCCGCCGTAGGCCGGCAGCCCCTTGTAGCTGCGGTCGAAGCGGACGTCCGCGGAGCCGTCGCGGTTGACCACCAGGGACCGCACCGTGAACGCGTCACCGGCCGTGCTGTGCGCGCCCGAGGCGTGGTCGGCCAGCGCCTTCCTCGCGTCGGCGGTGACCCGGGTCCGCACGTCCGGCGCCGGGTCCGTGGTGAACGGTGAGGCGGAGAACGCGGCGGGGCCGGCGGTCGCGGGGTGGGCGGCCGGCGCCTGGGCCCGGGCCGGCGCGGCGCTCGCCGCCGCGGGCAGCACCAGGGCGGCGGCGGACACGCAGGCCAGCGTGAGCGTCGACAGGGTCGACACCCTCACGAACTTCCCGGTGTGCAGGGGCTTTCCTGTGTGCAGGGGACTGCTGCGCATGGACGGGTTCCTTTCACCTCATGCGTGGGGACACCGCTGCCGGGCGGTGCGGGAGGCTGCGGACACGGCGGACGGACACGGGTCGCGTGCGGTTCGTACGGGTCGG
>WRCZ01000445.1 GCA_009783685.1 Actinomycetes bacterium | reverse complement strand
GACCGCACGGTCGCCGAGCACTCCCTGCGGCTGCACGTGGCGCACGTGCAGGACTACATCGACGACGGCCGGCTGCGCGAGCGCGCGGACGGCACCCGCAACCCGCTCCAGACGGTGCCACTGACCGACGCGATCCGCGAGCTGCGGTTCGACGCGGTGTTCGGCGGCGGCCGCCGCGACGAGGAGAAGGCCCGCGCCAAGGAGCGGGTGTTCAGCCTCCGCGACGAGTTCTCGCAGTGGGACCCGCGCCGCCAGCGCCCCGAACTGTGGTCGCTGTACAACGGCCGGCACGCGCCCGGTGAGCACGTGCGGGTCTTCCCGCTGTCCAACTGGACCGAGCTGGACGTGTGG
The DNA here is from genome assembly GCA_009783685.1 of Actinomycetes bacterium. Taxonomy (GTDB): domain Bacteria; phylum Actinomycetota; class Actinomycetes; order Streptomycetales; family Streptomycetaceae; genus Actinacidiphila. Next base: position 5,077 of record WRCZ01000445.1, on the reverse strand, counting down.
CAGTACATCGCCCGCGAGCACATCGCCCTGCCGGAGATCTACTTCGCGCACGAGCGCGAGGTGTTCAAGCGGTCGGGCATGTGGCTGACCGCCGGCGAGTGGGGCGGGCCGAAGGACGGCGAGTCGGTGGAGAACCGGCTGGTGCGCTACCGCACGGTCGGCGACATGTCGTGCACCGGCGCGGTGGACTCCGACGCCACCACGCTCGACGCGGTGATCGCGGAGATCGCCGCCTCCCGGCTGACCGAGCGGGGCGCCACCCGGGCCGACGACAAGCTCTCCGAGGCCGCGATGGAAGACCGCAAGCGCGAGGGGTACTTCTAGCCATGACCAGCTCCACCAGCCCGATCACCGCCGAGGCCCTGTCGGCGACCACGCTGCTGCGGTTCGCGACCGCCGGTTCGGTCGACGACGGCAAGTCCACCCTGGTCGGCCGGCTGCTGCACGACTCCAAGTCGGTGCTCGCCGACCAGCTGGAGGCGGTCGAGCGCGCGTCGCAGAGCCGCGGCCAGGAAGCGCCCGACCTGGCGCTGCTCACCGACGGCCTGCGCGCCGAGCGCGAGCAGGGCATCACCATCGACGTGGCGTACCGCTACTTCGCCACCGCCCGGCGCCGGTTCATCCTCGCCGACACGCCCGGCCATGTGCAGTACACCCGCAACATGGTCACCGGCGCGTCCACCGCCGAGCTGGCCGTGGTGCTGGTCGACGCCCGCAACGGCGTGGTCGAGCAGACCCGCCGGCACGCCGCGGTCGCCGCCCTGCTGCGGGTCCCGCACGTGGTGCTCGCGGTGAACAAGATGGACCTGGTCGACTACGCGGAGCCGGTCTTCGCCGCGATCGCCGAGGAGTTCACCGCCTACGCGGCCTCGCTGGGCGTCCCGGACATCACCGCGATCCCGATCTCCGCGCTGGCCGGGGACAACGTGGTGGAGCCGTCCGCGCACATGGACTGGTACGGCGGCCCGACGGTGCTGGAGCACCTGGAGACGGTGCCGGTCAGCCACGACCTGACGGGCTGCCCGCCGCGGTTCCCCGTGCAGTACGTGATCCGCCCGCAGACCGCCGAGCACCCCGACTACCGCGGCTACGCCGGGCAGATCGCGTCCGGCATGCTGCGGGTGGGCGACCCGGTGACCGTGCTGCCGTCCGGCCGCACCACCACGATCGCGGGCATCGACGCGCTCGGCAGCAGCGTCGACACCGCGTGGGCGCCGCAGTCGGTGACGGTGCTGCTCGCCGACGACCTGGACGTCTCGCGCGGCGATCTGATCGCGCCGGCCGCGTCCGCGCCCGAGGTCACCCAGGACATCCGGGCGACCGTGTGCCACCTGCACGAGCGCCCGCTGCGGATCGGCGAGCGGGTGCTGCTCAAGCACGCCACCCGCACCGTCAAGGCGCTGGTGAAGGAGCTGCCGTACCGGATCGACCTGTCGCACGGCCTGGCGCACGAGAACGCGCCGCAGGAGCTGGCGGTCAACGACATCGGCGCGGTGGTGCTGCGCACCGCGGAGCCGCTGCCGGTGGACCCCTACGCCGTGTCGCGGCTGACCGGGTCGTTCCTGCTGATCGACCCGGCGGACGGCACGACGCTGACGGCCGGCATGGCCGGCGAGGCGTTCGCGGCCGACGGTGCCGCGGCGGCCGCCGCGGCGACCGACGACGAGGGATGGGATTTCTGACGGTGTCCCCACCGGCCCAGGAGGCTTTCTCAGGATTCGCGAAGGAGGGCGGGCGCGTCGGCAGCGGCACGCTCGGCTCGGGCACGGGTGGCGTCGCGCGATGTGCGCGCTGACGCCCCGGGCCGCGGTGCACCCCCGGTGCACCCCGGCCACCGCACGTGCGTACCGAGCCGCGGCGCGTCCCGCGCCGCGCCTCTTCCGAAGACCTGACGAACTTCCGGCCGCGCCACCGAGCCCCGCCTCGGCCGCGCGACACGCCGGGCCTGACGAGAGGACACCTCCGTGTCTGCCCAGCCACGTTCCGCGTTCCGCTCCACCACCCGCCGCAGACTGATCGCCGCGGCCGCCACCCTGCCGATCCTCGTCGGCACGCTGGCCGCCTGCGGCTACGGCTCCGACAAGCCGAAGGACGACCCGGCCGCCGCCCCCGCGGCGAGCAGCGGCGCCAAGAAGCTCTCCGCCGACCAGGTGAAGATCGGCTACTTCCCCAACCTGACGCACGCGACCCCGCTGGTGGGCCTCAAGGAGGGCCTGTTCCAGAAGGAGCTGGGCGCGACGAAGGTGAAGGAGTACACCTTCAACGCCGGGCCGGCCGAGATCGAGGCGCTCAACGCCGGTTCGATCGACATCGGCTGGATCGGCCCCTCCCCGGCGATCAACGGCTACACCCAGTCCGGCGGCACGAACCTGCGGATCATCTCCGGCTCGGCGTCCGGCGGCGTGAAGCTGGTGGTCAACCCGGACAAGATCAAGTCCCTGGCGGACGTCAAGGGCAAGAAGATCGCCACCCCGCAGCTGGGCAACACCCAGGACGTGGCGCTGCTCAACTGGATCACGTCGCAGGGCTGGAAGGTCGACGCGCAGAGCGGCAAGGGCGACGTGCAGGTCGTCCGCACCGACAACAAGGTCACCCCCGACGCGTACAAGAACGGCTCCATCGACGGCGCCTGGGTGCCGGAGCCCACCGCGTCGAAGCTGGTGGCCGAGGGCGCGAAGGTGCTGCTGGACGAGAGCACCCTGTGGCCGGACAAGAAGTTCGTGATCACCAACGTGATCGTGTCGCAGAAGTTCCTCAAGGCCCACCCGGACGTCGTCGAGGCGGTGCTGCGCGGCTCGGTGAAGACCAACGCGTGGATCCAGGCCAACCCCGCGCAGGCGAAGGCGGACGCCAACGACGAGCTGAAGCGGCTGACGCAGAAGGCGCTGCCGGCCGCCGTCCTCGACCCGGCGTGGCAGTCGATCCAGGTGCTGGACGACCCGCTGGCGGCGACGGCGAACCAGGAGGCGCAGCACGCGGTGGCGGCCGGCCTGCTCAAGTCGCCGAAGCTGGACGGCATCTACGACCTGACGCTGCTCAACAAGGTCCTCAAGGAGCAGGGCAAGCCCACCGTGTCCGCCGCCGGGCTCGGCACCGAGTAACCGCGGTACGGCGGAACGCACCGCCGTACCGCCGCGCACGTGCCCCCCGACGCCGGCGCAGACGCCGGCACCCGACAGACAGACCCAGGAGGTGACACCGATGGCCGACACTCTCACCAGTGCCGCCGCTCCGAGCACGGAGACCGCCGCCTATGCGGCGCGGATCGACCATGTGTCGAAGGCGTTCGGCCGTCCCGGCGCCCAGCAGCTCGTGCTGGACGACATCGCCCTCGACGTGCGGCCGGGCGAGTTCGTCTGCCTCCTGGGCGCGTCGGGCTGCGGCAAGTCGACGCTGCTCAACCTGGTCGCGGGGCTCGACGAGCCGTCCGCCGGGAGCATCACCACTCCCGGCGGGCGGCCGGCCCTGATGTTCCAGGAGCACGCCCTGTTCCCGTGGCTGACCGCGGGCAAGAACATCGAACTGGCCCTGCGGCTGCGCGGGGTGCCGCGCGAGGAGCGCCGCCCCGAGGCCGAGCGGCTGCTGGACCTGGTCCGGCTCGGCGGGGCCTATAGCAAGCGGGTGCACGAGCTGTCCGGCGGCATGCGGCAGCGCGTGGCGCTGGCCCGCGCCCTGGCCCAGGACAGTCAACTGCTGCTGATGGACGAGCCGTTCGCGGCCCTGGACGCGATCACCCGGGACGTGCTGCACGACGAGCTGACCCGGATCTGGTCGGAGACCGACCTGTCGGTGCTGTTCGTCACGCACAACGTCCGCGAGGCGGTGCGGCTGGCCGAGCGGGTGGTCCTGCTGTCGTCCCGCCCCGGCCGGATCAACCGCGAGTGGCGGATCGACATCCCGCAGCCGCGCCGTATCGAGGACGCCGCCGTCGCGGACCTGTCCGTCGAGATCACCGAAGAACTGCGTGGGGAGATCCGCCGCCATGGCCAGCACTGACACCGGGACGGGCAGCGCCGCCCCGCAGGACGCCGCGTCCCAGGACGCCGCGCGGCCCGGCACGGACGCGGTGCCGCTCGCGAAGGCCGGCGTGCCCGCGCAGCGCGGCGCCGCCGACCTGTCCGGCCTGGAGGCCGGGCTCGACGCGCTGGAGACGGTCACCGTCGAACGCTCCCCGCTGGGGCGGCTGCTGGTGCAGAAGGTGCTGCCGCCGCTCACCGCGGTGGTGCTGGTGCTGGTGGTGTGGCAGCTGGCGTCGTGGGGCAAGGTCGCCGACCCCACGAAGCTGCCGAGCCCCAAGGACGTGGGGCAGGCGCTCGCCGACCGCTGGCGGGCCGGCGACCTGTTCACCATCATCTGGACCAGCGTCGAGCGGGGCCTGCTGGGCTTCCTCGCGGCGCTGGCCATCGGCACCCCGCTGGGCCTGGTGGTGGCCCGGGTGCGGTTCGTCCGCGCGGCCATCGGCCCGATCCTGTCCGGTCTGCAGTCGCTGCCGTCGGTGGCCTGGGTGCCGGCCGCGGTGATCTGGCTGGGCATCAACGACTCGGCGATGTACGCGGTGATCCTGCTGGGCGCGGTGCCGTCGATCGCCAACGGCCTGGTCTCCGGCATCGACCAGGTGCCGCCGCTGTACCTGCGGGCCGGCCGCACGATCGGCGCGACGGGGGTGCGCGGCGCCTGGTACGTGCTGCTGCCGGCCGCGCTGCCCGGCTACGTGGCAGGGCTGAAGCAGGGCTGGGCGTTCTCCTGGCGGTCGCTGATGGCCGCCGAGCTGATCGCCTCCTCGCCCGACCTGGGCGTGGGCCTGGGCCGTTACCTGGAGAACATGCGCGAGGGCTCGGACATGGCCGGCGTCGTCCTGGGCATCCTGCTCATCCTGTTCGTCGGCATCGCCATCGACCAGATCGTCTTCAGCCCGCTGGAGCGCTGGGTGCTGCGCAGCCGCGGCCTGACCGCCAGGGGCCAGTGAGCGTGCGCCCCGCCTTCCCGCCCCCGCCGCCTGCCGCGCACGGCGCTCCGCACCGCGCCGCGCCGCCGCTGCTGGTCGTCGCGCACGGTTCGCGCGACCCCCGGCACGCGG
>WRCZ01000444.1 GCA_009783685.1 Actinomycetes bacterium | reverse complement strand
GTACTTCGCTGGCGCGGCGGTGCTGCGCGCGGCCACCGTGTCGGTGATCGCGCTGATCGAACCGGTCTCCGCCGCCGTCATCGCGGTCGCCCTGCTCGGCGAGCACCTCACCGGCGCGACGGTGCTCGGCACGGTCGTGCTGCTCGTCGCGGTCGCCGTCCTCACCTGGGAGGAGGCGCGCACGCCGGCAGTCGTGCCGGCGCCCGCCGCGCCGCGGGAACCGGTGGCGGAAGGCAGCGGCGCCGCCTGATCGCCGCGGCCGTCCTCGCCCGCCGGATCGGGCCGGCCCAGCGGCTCCCGGTCCGCCGGGCCGGGCTGCCGCCGCACGCCCCGCGCCAGGCGCATGCGGGACCGCCGGACGGTGCCTACGCGCCGGCCGGCTTCCCGCCCGCCCCGAGGCGGCGGAGCTGCTGGGCGCGGGCGCCCGCGTCGCGCGGAGCGGCGCGCTCGGCCAGCAGGCCGGTGACCCGGTGCTGGACCTCCTCCGGCTTGTTGCCGCCGAACTTGAACTTGGCCCGGACATCGGTGACTTCCAGGCGGACCCCGCGGATCCCGGGCAGCATGCGGCCGAACGGCGCCTCGCCGGGGGCCACCGGTGCCGTGCCGCCGTCCGGCTGGAAGTGCCCGAGCTGGCGTCGCAGCAGCTCGGCCTTCTCCTGCGGATCGTCCAGGACGTGTGCCACGGCGAGCAGTTGGACGGCGGCGTAGTAGCTCGTCGGCGTGCCGTGCTCGGCCGGCTGGTCAGGCAGGGCGTGCCAGGGGCCGGGCACGAACGCGTAGTCGTCGACGACGCTCAGCGTGACCCGGGGGCTCGCTTCGAGCGCCGCCCACAGCGGGTTGGGGCGGGCGAGGTGGAGCACGGCCTCGCCGCGGGCGCCCGGTGCCGGGTCGTACGCGAAGTGCACCGGCTGGACGAACGGCGGTTCGCCGTCGAGGCCGTTGACGGCGAGCTGCCCGAAGTCGCGGCCGGCCAGCCAGGTCCGCCACTCGGCGTCGTCGACGGCCGCGTCCCAGGGGTGGATCAGCATGGTGCGGAGTCCTCTCGGGCCGCGCCGCGCGGGCCGGCGGGCGCCAGGTAGCCGGGCAGGGTGATCGACGGGTCGAGGTCGCCGGCGGGCACCGGCACCCCGTAGGCCGGGCGTACCGGCACCACCCCCGTCCAGTGCGGCAGCCCCAGGTCCTCGGGTTCGTCGTTGGGGCCCCCGGCGCGGACCTTCGCCGACACCTCGGCCAGGTCCAGGCGCATCACGGCGGTCGAGGCCAGCTCCTTGGCGTTGGCCCGCCGGGAGTCGGCCGCCCGGCCGGGGACGGCCTGGTCGACGATGGCGTCGAGCGCCAGCGATCGCTCGGCGGGGTCGGTGACCTGGCGGGCCGTGCCGTGCACCACCACCGAGCGGTAGTTGATCGAGTGGTGGAACGCGGACCGGGCGAGCACCAGGCCGTCGACATGGGTGACGGTCAGGCACACCGGCAGCCCGTCGCCACCGCGGGACGCGCGCAGCGGCCGCGAGCCGGTGGAGCCGTGCACGTACAGCCGCTCCTCGTGCCGGGCGTACAGCGTCGGCAGCACCACGGGCGCCCCGTCGCGGACGAAGCCCAGGTGGCACAGGTAGCCGGCGTCGAGGATGGCGTGCACCAGCTCCCGGTCGTAGGCGGCGCGTTCGCGCAGCCGGGTGGGGGTGGTGCGCGGCGTGGCAGGGTAGGCGGCGGGCGGGCCGGACTCGGAATCCCGTGTCATGACTGGCGCGATCCTTTGCACTAGTGCATAATTCCGTTTGTGCTAGGAGAGTATCGGATCGCTGGTCGGGGCGCATCGGCTATCGCCGCCGACATCGAGAGCGCGGTGGGCGCGGGTGCGCTGGCCCCGGGCGAGGCGCTGCCGCCGCTGCGCGAGCTGGCCCGCGAACTGGAGGTCAACCCCAACACCGTGGCCGCCGCGTACCGGCTGCTGCGCGACCGCGGGGTGATCGAGACGGCGGGCCGGCGCGGCAGCCGGGTGCGGGCACGGCCGGCCACCGCGCCCCGCGACCAGATCCGGATCGACGTCCCCGCGCAGGCCCGCGACATCTCCACCGGCAACCCCGATCTCGCCCTGCTGCCGCCGCTCGCCGACGCGCTGGCCTCGGCCGCCGCCCACCACGCGCAGGCACCCGCCCTCTACGGCGGGCCGCCCGTCGACCCCGAGTTGGGCCGGCTGGCCCGCGCCGCCTTCGACGCGGACGGCGTGCCCGCCGGCCCGATCGGCCTCACCTCCGGCTCCCTCGACGCCATCGAGCGCGTGCTGGCCGCGCACCTGCGCCCCGGCGACGTGGTGGCCGTCGAGGACCCGGGGTGGGGGAGCGTGCTGGACCTGGTGCCGGCGATGGGGCTGCGGGTGGAGCCGGTCGCCGTCGACGACGAAGGACCGGTGCCGGCCGGCGTCGCCCGCGCCCTGGAGTCCGGCGCGCGGGCCCTGGTGGTCACCGACCGGGGCCAGAACCCGACCGGCGCGGCCCTGTCCGCCGAGCGGGCGGCCGAGTTGCGCGCGCTGCTGGCCGGCCACCGCGGCGTGCTGGTCGTCGACGACGACCATGTGCACGGGCTGACCGGCCTGCCGCTGCACTGCCTGTCCGGCGCCACCGACCACTGGGCGCTGGTGCGTTCCACCGCCAAGGCGTACGGGCCGGACCTGCGGCTCGCCGTCTACACCGGCGACGCGGTCACCGTCGACCGGGTCCGCGGCCGGCACCGGCTGGGCGCGGGCTGGGTCAGCCACCTGTTGCAGCGCGCCGTGGTCCACCTGTGGCAGACCGGTGCCGTGGACACCGCGGCGACCGCGCACTCCTACGACCGGCGGCGCGACGCGCTGCTCGGGGCACTCGCCGACCGGGGCATCGCCGCCCACGGGCGCAGCGGGATGAACGTGTGGGTGCCGGTCCCCGACGAGACCGGCGCCGTCGCCGGGTTGCTGCAGCACGGCTGGGCGGTCGCCCCCGGAGCGCGCTTCCGCGCCCGCTCGGCGCCCGGGATCCGGCTGACCGTCTCACCGCTGGCCCCGGACGACGTCGAGCCGCTCGCCGACGCCGTCGCCGCGGTGTTCCGCCCGGCCGGGACGGGCCGTTACGCCTGAACCAGGCGCCGGCCCCGCCGCTACGCCCGGCTCCGGCGCTCCCGCGGCCGCCGCTGGGTGAGGGCCGCGCCGACCAGGATGACGACCGCGCCGACCGGCTCGTTCCAGCTCAGGGACTCGCCGAGCAGCAGCACGCCGGCCGCAGTGGCGACGATCGGGATCAGATAGGTGACCATCGAGCCGATCGTCGGGCCCTTCTCGGCGACCAGGCCGTACTGCACCAGGAACGCCACCCCGGTGCCCAGCGCGCCCAGGGCCAGCACCGAGAGCACCGACTTCACCGGGTACGACGACGGCAGCGAGGTGAAGAACGGCGTCACGACCAGCAGTTGCAGCGTGCCGAGCATCAACTGGCTCGCGGACATCGCCAGGTTGGAGCTCCCGGAGTTGGACAGGGTGCGCCGCACGTACGCCCAGCCGACCGCGTAGCTGACCGCCGCCGTCAGGGCCATGATCGTGCCCTTGGGGTCCTGGCCGGAGAAGCCCTGCCAGGCGCCGAGGACGGTGAGCACCCCGGCGAAGCCCAGCCCGACACCGGCGAAGCGCTGCCGCGACGGCCGGTCCTCGGAGAGCGCGACGACCGAGACCAGCATCGAGAACAGCGGCGTCGCCGCGTTGCATATCCCGGCGAGCATCGACGGGATGGTCTGCTCCGCGGTCGCGAAGAGCGAGAACGGCAGCGAGTTGAGCAGGAAGGACGCCACCAGCAGGTGCAGCCACACGCGCGGCGCGCGCGGCAGCCGCTCCCGCTTGACGGCGACCGCGGTGGCCAGCACCGCGGTGCCGAAGACCATCCGGCCCAGCGTCACCTGAAGCGGCGCGAAGGCCTCGTTCCCCACTTTCATGAACAGGAAGCTGAAGCCCCAGACCAGGCCGAGCGCGGCGAAACGGATCCGCCAGTCCGTGAGCCCGCGCAGCAGGGCGGTGCCCGGGCCGGCGGGTGCGGCAGGAGACGCGACCGCCGGGGCGGGGGCAGGCGCGGGAGCGGAGACGGAAGGGGACGCGGGGGCGTCGGTTGCCGCGGGCGCGGCCGGTGGTGCGGACGCCGCGGGAGCGGCGGAAGGGGTCTCGGCGGGAGCGGTCATGGCACCACGATGACGGCAGCGACGTCGTAGAACAAGCGAGAATTCGTACACAGACAACGTAGAATCACTAACATGTTGAGCCTGGAGCGCCTCCGCATCCTGCACGCCATCGACACCTACGGATCGGTGAGCGCCGCCGCGGACGTGCTGAGCGTGACGACCTCCGCGGTGTCGCAGCAGATGGCCAAGCTGGAGCGGGAGACCGGCCAGTCCCTGCTGGCCAGGAACGGCCGCGGGGTGCGGCTGACCGACGCCGGGCGGCTGCTGTCCGGGCACGCCGAGCGGATACTGTCCCTGGTCGAGCTGGCGCACTCCGACCTGGAGGCGCACCGCGGCGCCGCGGTCGGCGAGCTGCGGGCGGGCGCCTTCCCCACCGCGGTCCGCGGGCTGTTCCCCACCGCGCTGACCGAGCTGCGCCGCGAGCACCCGCAACTGCGCACCGTCGTCCACGAGTTGGAGCCGCACGACCAGCTGGCCCGGCTGGTCCGCGGCGACATCGACCTGGCGGTCGTCCTCGACTGGTACAACAAGCCGCTGTCGCTGCCCGGCGGGCTGGCCAAGGCCCCGCTGTTCGACGACATCGCCGACGTCGCGGTACCGGTCGGCCACCGGCTGGACGGGCGGGCGCAGATCGAACTGGACGAATTGGCCGACGAGGAGTGGATCGCCTGGCCGGACGGCGGCTTCTGCCACGAGTGGCTGCTGTTCACCCTGCGCGGCAAGGGCATCGAGCCGCGGATCTCGCACCACGCCGAGGAACACGCCACGGTGCTCGCGCTGGTGGCCGCCGGGCTGGGCGTCGCCGTCATGCCGCGGCTGGGCCGCGACCCGATGCCGGAGGGCGTGCGGATCGTGCCGGTGCGCTCCACCATGTGCCGCCATGTGTACGCGGTCTGGCGGGAGGACGCCGACCGCCGGCCCGCGATCCGGGTGGCGGTCGACGCCCTGCGCCGCTCGGCCGAGCGCTACACCGGCTGACTCCGGCCGGCCGGTCCGGGCCGGGGTCAGGCCGGGTCGAGGGTGGGTTCAAGCGGGGGTCGGTCCGGTTCGGGCCGGGTCAGGCCAGCGAGATCTCGCCGCCGGCGACCGTGACCTGCTTGGACGGGAGCGGAGCCTGGGCCGGCCCGCCTGCCACGCTGCCGTCGGCCACCCGGAACTTGCTGCCGTGGCACGGGCAGTTGATCGTCCCGTCGGACACGCTGGCGACCGTGCAGCCCTGGTGGGTGCACACCGCGG
>WRCZ01000443.1 GCA_009783685.1 Actinomycetes bacterium | reverse complement strand
GGCGGGGGGAACCGGGGGGCGGGGGAGGGGGGGACCCAGGGGGGGCGGGGGGGCCCGCCCGGGGGGCCAAGGGGGGAAAGGGGGGGGGGACGGGGGGGCGGGGGGGGACGGGGGGGATCTCGGGGGGAGGCCCGGGGTGCGGGAACTGGCAGGGGCCAGCCGCACCCTGGGCTGCAGGGACTGACCGCGGCGCGGAGGGGGCGCCGCGGTCAGTCCCTTCTCGTGCGGGTCGACACCTCGCCTGGCAACGCGGCGGGCCCCGGCGTAGCGTCGGCCCCGAGGGGGCCGAGCGGGCCGACACGAGGCGGTGGAACCCGATGTTCCGCACGATGCTGGGGTCGCTGCTCGCGCTGGCCGGGGCGGTGGCGGCCGTCTGGAGCCCCTTCCGTGCGTGGTACGGCGGGCGCCACGGCTCCGACATCCGGGTGGACGACCTCTTCACCGGCGTCGGTGTCACCCCGCACGGCGCGGCCCTGCTCGGCTCCCTCTTCCTCCCCCTGCTCTTCGCCGCGCTGCTCGCGGCCCTCGGGGTGCTGCTGCGCTCCCGCCCGGTCGTGGCGCTCGCCGGGCTCGTCGTGCTGGGCTTCACCGTGCTGTGGATGGTCCGGCAGGCACAGTTCTCGCACTCCCTGACCGCGGGCGGCGACGGCCTCGACACCGGTGTCGCCTTCGCGGTGCTGGGCGGGCTGCTGATGTGCGCGGCGGCGTTCGTCCTGCCCGGCCGGAACCGGCCGCTCCGGTACGGCGAACCGGACCTGCCCGTCGACCGCGGCGAGCAACCGTATCCCTACGACGACCAGCCGCCGGACGGCACGACGACGGATACGCCGCCGTACGGTCTGGCGCCCTACGACCCGGCACCGTACGACACGCCCTACGAACCGCCGTCCTCCAACCGGTGAAGCCGGTGGGCTGCGCCCGCCCTGCCCCCGGCGGGACCGGGCGTCAGGCCCGGCGGGAGGCGGCGCCGGTGCCCTTGGCCGCGTCCAGCGCGTACACGCAGCGGTCCTTGGAGCAGGCGTAGACGACGCCGTCGGCGGCCACCGGCGAGCCGGTGATCTCCCCGCCCGTCTCCAGCCGCCAGCGCAGCTGGCCGCCCTGCGCGTCGACGGTGTACAGGCAGTGGTCCTTGGAGCCGAAGTGCACCCGGCCGTCGGCGACCGCGGGCGACCCGACGATCTCGCCCTGCGCGGCGAACCGCCAGCGCGGGGTGCCGGCGGCGGCGTCCAGCGTGTACAGGGCGCTGCCCGCGCCCAGGTGCACGGCGCCGCCCGCGACGACCACCGGTTCGAGGGACTGGCGCGGCTCGGTCGCGACCCGCCAGCGGTCCCGGCCGTCCGCCGGGTCCAGGGCGTAGACGGTGCCGAGGTGGTCCGTCACGTAGATCCCGCCGCCGGACGCCGCTGGGCCCGGGACGTGCACGGGCGGCGCGAACATCACCGCGGGCGCCTCGAAGTGCCAGCGCTCGGCGCCGGTCCGGGCGTCCAGCGCGAGGACGCGGGTGCCCGCGGTCAGATGGACCACGCCGTCCGCGACGACCGGCCGCGTCGGCACGGACCCGGCCGCGCCGGGCTCGCCGACCGGGTAGGACCAGCGCTCGGCGCCGGTCATCGCGTCCACCGCGTGCAGCAGGCCGCCGCCCTGGTAGTAGACGGTGCCGTCGACGGCGGTGGGGCCGGAGTCGGGCTGCTCGAACTCGGTCTGCGCCCCGCCGCGCTCCCAGCGCAGGCCGCCGCGGGCGGCGTCCCACGCCTGCACGCCGCCGCCGCGGACGCCGGTGACGACGGTGCCGCCGCGGGAGTCGGTGCGCACCGCGTACACCCAGCCGTCGATCGCGGTGCGCCAGCGCTCGCTGCCGTCCGCCGCGTCCAGGGCGAACAGGCTGGGCCCGTCGGAGGCGTGGATCCGGCCGCCGGAGACGGCCATCGTCCAGGCGACGTCGCGGGTCTTGAACTGGCGCCGGCCGCTGGCCACGTCGAGAGCGTGCACCTCGAAGGAGGTGACGTAGAGCAGGCCGTCGCTGACGGCCGGGGTGCCCCACACATCGTTCGACATACGGAACCGCCAGGGCCGCCACTCCCCCTGGCCCGCCGAGGGCGGGGCCTGCGGGGGCACGGACGTGGGTGCCGTGACGGCCGCCACCGGGTCGCCCGCGCGGTGGGAGCCGGCCCGGTGGCGCACCCACTCGGTGCCGGGGGACGGTGCGGCCGCCGTCCTGCGGTCGGCGACCTCCGCGACCCGCAGCCCGGGGCCGATCGGCGCCGAGCCGGCCAGCTGCACGGGGACCGCGGACGCGGCCGCGGGGTCGGCGCGGTAGCCGCCGTCACCGAAGGAGGGCGCGGGGGCGACCTGGGAGGGCTGCATGCCGCTCTGCACGGCCGGCGGGGCGTTCGGCGGGGGCGGCGCGGTGACCGGGACCTGCGGCCCGGAGGCCTGCGACGCCGGGGGCCGCGGGCCGGCGGCGTGGGCGCCGCGACCGCCGGAGCCGTGCACCGCCCCGCGGCCGCTGCGGCGCTGCTCTATCAGGGCCACGGCGCCCGGCGGCAGCCAGGCGGAGGCGGTGCCGGTGTCGTCGCCGCCGGCCGAGAACAGGTGCGGGGCCAGCTGCGCCTGCAGGTCGGCGGGGGTGGGCCGGCGCTCGGCCTCCATGCGCATGCAGGACTCGATGAGCGGGCGCAGCTCCTCGGGCAGCCCGGCCAGGTCGGGGCCCTCGCGCAGCAGCATGAAGACGGTCTCGACCGGGTTGGCGCCGTGGAACGGCGCATGGCCGGTGGCGGCGAAGACCAGCGTCGAGCCGAGCGAGAAGATGTCGCTGGCGCCGCGCACGCTGCGCGAGTCGCGGGCCTGCTCGGGCGACATGTAGGCGGGCGTGCCGACGGCGACGTTGGTCATGGTCAGCCGGGTGTTGGAGACGCCCGAGGCGATGCCGAAGTCGATGACCCGCGGGCCGTCCTCCACCACCAGCACGTTGGACGGCTTCATGTCGCGGTGCACCAGGCCGGCCGCGTGGATGGACTGCAACGCCTCGGCGATCCCGGCGGCCAGCCAGCGCACGGCCTGGGCGGGCATCGGCCCGGACTCGTTGACGATCTCTTCCAGCGACGGAGCGGGGACGTACGCGGTGGCGAGCCAGGGCACTGCGGCTCGCGGGTCGGCGTCCACGACGGCGGCCGTGTAGAAGCCGGAGACGGCCCGTGCCGCCTCCACCTCACGGGTGAAGCGGACCCGGAACAGCTGGTCCTCGGCGAGTTCGGCGCGGACGGTCTTGATCGCCACCCGGCGCCCGGAGGCCGAGCGGGCGAGATAGACCAGCCCCATACCGCCGGCCCCGAGCCGTCCCAGCACCTCGAAAGGGCCGATCCGTCTCGGGTCGTGCTGGTTCAGCTGCTCCACCACTGCCCGTCCACCTCCCCGTGCCCGCGCCTCCGCGGCCTTCCCCGTGCTCCCGGCCCCGTGCGGCCTGTCACTGGCTCTCGGCCAGGGTACGGGCCTGATTGTTCCTGGGATGGGCTCCGGTTGCTAACCCGGGGCGCTTCGACACGCCCGCGGAGCGAACTCGTTATCATCCGCTCCCGCCGCGGCGACGTCCATGCCCCGCGCGTCCGCGGCGTCAACTCTCAGCGGACACACAGGAGTCGGGCAGGCACCGGACCACCCCGGCCGCGGTGCGGAACCGCGCGGCCGGGGTGCCCGGATGCCGAGACGGGTACCGCGCTACGCGCCGGGCGGAGGGCCGACCCTGCGCGTGACGTCGATGATCGCGAAGGCCGCGCCCTGGTCGTCGGCGACGGCGGCCATGCGGCCGAAGGGCGAGTCCTGCGGCTCCTGGTGGACCTGGCCGCCGAGCCGGCGCACGGTCCCGGCCGCGGCGTCGCAGTCCTCGACGACGAAGTAGACGCGGTAGGCGGACGGGGCGTCGGCCGGCAGATCGCCGCGCTGCATCCGGCCGGCGACCGGTTCGGGCGCTCCGGGGACGGTCCACACCTTGTAGTCGAAGGTGGAGCCGTCGCCGACCTGCTGGCCGCGGTAGCCGAAGACCGCCTCGTAGAAGGGGTCGGCGGAGGCCGCGTCACGGGTGTGGTTCTCCGCCCAGCAGAAGCCGCCGGGCGCGTTGACGATGCCGAAGCCCGGGTGGGCGCCGGGCTGCCAGAGGCCGAAGAAGGAGCCACCGGGGTCCACCGCGCCCCCCATGACGCCGACGTCGCCGACGGTGTCGGGGCCGAAGACGACCTGGCCGCCGTTCTCGCGGACCTTGGCCGTGGTCTTGGCGATGTCGTCGGTGGCGAGGTAGACGCTCCACGCCGTCGGCATCGACGGGTCCATCTTCCCCATCAGCGCGGCCGCGTTCTTCCCGTCGCGCAGCGCCATCGTGTAGTGGCCGAGCTCCTCGCCCGTGTCCTGGAACGTCCAGCCGAGCAGTTCGCCGTAGAAGCGCCGCCCGGCCTCCAGGTCGGGCAGCGACGCGTCGGCCCAACAGGGTGCGCCTTCGCTGAATGCGGACATCTCCGGTCCTCTCCGTACGTCCTGGGTCCTGCCTTGCTGCCACCGTAGTCAGTGACGCAGGTCACTGCTGGCCTTCTATTCGAACATATGGTCAATTTTTCGCGGCGCGCCCGGCGAGCTCACATTTCACCCGATCACACCATTCCGGACAGCGGCCGGGAGCCCGAAAACACGTCGCAAAAGCGGTGATGAGCTGCGGTTTCATCAAGTGGAACGAGGCATTCCCCATTTGCACGCCGTCAGATCGCGCGCTGATCACCCGCCGGTAAACTGACGGCATGACAGGACAAGTTCGCACCGTCGACGGCCGTGTGGCAGGCCGCCGCGGGCAGGCCACGCGGCAGAAGCTGCTCGACTGCCTCGGCGAGATGCTCAGCACGTCGCCGTACCGCGATGTCAAGGTGATCGACGTGGCCCGGATGGCGGGCACCTCCCCGGCGACGTTCTACCAGTACTTCCCGGATGTCGAGGGCGCCGTGCTGGAGCTGGCCGACGACATGGCCAAGGAGGGCGCGGCACTGACCGACCTGGTCGCCGGGCGCTCCTGGGTCGGCAAGGCCGGCGCCCAGACCGCGGAGGACCTGGTGGACGGCTTCCTCTCCTTCTGGCGCAAGCACGATGCCATCCTGCGCGTCGTCGACCTGGGCGCGGCCGAGGGGGACAAGCGGTTCAACCGGATCCGCACCCGGATCCTCACGGCCGTCAGCGGCTCCCTGACCGAGGCGGTCAAGGAACTGCAGAGCAAGGGGCGCGTGGACAAGGACGTCAGCGCACCGGCCGTCGCCAGCTCCCTGGTGGCGATGATGGCCGCCGTCGCCGCCCACCAGAAAGGTTTCACCGGAACCGGCGTGAAGCAGGCCGACCTCAAGCCGACCCTGGCATTGCTGGTCTACCTGGGCGTCACCGGCAAGAAGCCGACGAAGTAGCCCCGGCC
>WRCZ01000442.1 GCA_009783685.1 Actinomycetes bacterium | reverse complement strand
TCGCGGGCGGGCCGCGGGCGATGTCCCTCTACCACGGCACCAGTTGCTCACGGCCGCGGGCCGGCCCTGTTTTCAGAAACGGAGTTGTCCGTGAGACGAAGTACAGCCAGGCGCGCAGGAGCGATCCTGCGACGGCGGGTCGCGGGGGTGGCCCTCGCAGGCGCCATGGCGGCCATGACCCTGGGCGGCGCGGGACACGTGTCGGCCGCCGCGCCGGACAGTGGGCAGCGTGCCCGGATCCCGTCGGTGACGTCCGGTGACGCGCGCTTCCAGGTCCTGTCCCCGACGCTCATCCGCACCGAGTACGCCCAGGACGGCGCGTTCACCGACGCGGCGACCTTCAACGCGATCGGCCGCGGCGACTTCACGCCGCCCTCCTACACCACGAGCACGTCCGACGGCTGGCTGACGGTCGCCACGGACGCCATGACGCTGCGGTACCGGGTGGGGTCCGGGCCGTTCTCCGCGCAGAACCTGTCGGTGCAGCTGAAGGCCGGCGGGGCGCCGGTCACGGCGACGCCCTGGCAGCAGCTGACGTGCGGCGTCGGCCAGCTCTGCGAGGCCGAGCAGCTGCCGTTCAGCGGGGTGAGCGTCGCCACCGACCACACCGGCTACACCGGTTCCGGCTTCGTGGCCGGATTCCAGGGCTCGGGCGCGTCGCTGTCGGCGGACGTCGACGTCCCCGCCGACGGCACCTACCAGTTCGACACGCGCTACGCCAACGACAAGGGAGGCGACGGCCAGACGACCACCCGCACCCTGTCCCTCACGGTGGACGGCGGCGCCGCCCGGACGCTGAGCCTGCCGCCCACCGGGGGCTGGAACTCCTGGAACCTGGCGACCGGTTCGGTGCAGCTGACCGCCGGGCACCACACGATCTCGCTGACCAGGACCGCCGCGGACTCCGGGAACGTCAACGTCGACAGCGTCGCCCTGGTCACCCCGGGCGCCGCCTTCCCGGCCACCTCGACGACCGCGATCACCGACTGCCGGTTCGGGGTGAGCTGCGAGGCGGAGGCCGCGCGCATCACGGGCTCCGCGAAGGCGGCCACCGACCACGCGGCCTACTCGGGCACCGGCTTCGTCTCCGAGCTCAACCAGGGGTCGAGCGTGACGGCGCACCTGGTGGGCGTGCCGGCGGACGGCACGTACGCGTTGCAGGTGCGCTACGCCAACTCCCAGGGCGGGGACGGCCTCAACCAGACCCGCACGGCGACCGTGTCGGCCGGCGGCACCACCGGGACGCTCTCGCTGCCGGTGACCGGCAGCTGGGACACCTGGCAGACCGCGACCGTCCCGGTGACGCTGACCGCGGGCGCCGACGACGTCACCCTCGGCTGCCCGGACACCACGAGCTGCCACATCAACCTCGACACGCTCGCGGTCTCCGCGACGGGCGCGGCCGGCCCGCAGCCGCACCTGGCGCTCGGCGGCTACCGGCGCGGCCTGGACGGCGTGAACGGTGACAACGGCGCGCCGACGACCACCCCGGGCCTGCTGTACAAGGACGGCTGGTACCTGCTCGACGACACCACCTCGGCGCTGTACGACACGGCGACCCGCACGGTCACCGCGCGCCCGTCGCACGGCGGCACGCCCTACCAGGACGGCTACCTCTTCGGGTACGGCCACGACTACAAGCAGGCCCTGGCGGACCTGTCGAAGCTGACCGGCCCGGCGGAGCTGCTGCCCGAGTGGGCCTACGGCGTCTGGTACTCGGAGTACTTCGACCGCACCGCCGCGGACTACGAGAACACGATCCTGCCGGCGTTCCGCTCCGAAGGGGTGCCGCTGGACGTCCTGGTCACCGACACGGACTTCAAGTCGCCCGGCACGTGGAACGGTTGGGAGATCGACCAGAACAAGTTCCCCGACCCGAAGGCGTTCTTCGCCTGGGCGAAGTCACAGGGCCTGCACAACACGCTCAACATCCACCCGAGCATCCTCGGCTCCGACCCGCAGTTCGCGCAGGCGCAGGCCACGGCCAAGGGCAAGCTGCAGCAGGGCGGTTGCGGCACCGACTGCTACACCTTCGACTGGGGCGACCCCGACCAGCTCAAGGCGTACATGGACCTGCACCAGACCATGGACCAGCAGGGCAACGACTTCTGGTGGCTGGACTGGTGCTGCGACAGCTCGCAGTCGTCGCTGGCCGGCGTCACCCCCGACGCGTGGATCAACCAGCAGTACGCCACGGACGCCGACAAGACCATCGGCCGCGGCTTCGTCATCTCCCGTGCGTACGGCTCGCTTCAGGCCGGCGGCTACAGCGGCCAGCAGGGGCTGCCGACCGGGCCGTGGGCGGACAAGCGCACCACGATCCACTTCACCGGGGACACCTCGTCCACCTGGGGCACCCTGAAGATGGAGGTCGGCTACACGCCCGGTGAGGCGGCCGCGACCGGCATGTCGGCGATCAGCCACGACATCGGCGGCCACAACGACACCACGGGGCTGACCGGTTCGGAGACGTACCCCTCCGGCGGCACCACGCAGAAGACGCACAAGCTGCCGGACGACATGTACGCGCGCTGGGTGCAGCTGGGCACGTTCCAGCCGATCGACCGGCTGCACAGCAACCACAGCGACCGGCTGCCGTGGCAGTACGGCACGGCGGCGCGGGCGTCGGCGGACAAGTTCCTCAACCTGCGCGAGAACCTGGTGCCGTACACCTACTCGCTGGCGCAGCAGGCCAACGCCACCGGCGTGCCGGTGACCCGGCCGATGTACCTGGAGTACCCGGACGAGCCGCAGGCGTACACCACCGCCGGCAGCGAGTACTTCTACGGTCCTGACATGCTGGTGGCCCCGGTCACCACGCCCGGCACCACGGCGACCACCTCGGTGTGGTTCCCGCCGGGCAGCCAGTGGACCGACTACTTCACCGGCAAGACGTACGCCGGCGGGACCACCCAGACCATCACCTCGGGTCTGGACACCATGCCGGTGTTCGTCAGGGCCGGCGCGGTCGTCCCCACCCGCAGCGGCAACGTCACGGCGCAGGACAAGGCCCCGCTGACGCAGGTCACCCTGACGGTGGCCGCCGGTGCGAACGGCTCCACCAGCCTGTACGAGGACGACGGCAAGCCGGCGACCGGTCACGGCCACAGCGCCACCACCGCGATCCGGTACCGGGAGACCGGGGCCGGGCACACGCTGACGATCGGCTCGGCGGCCGGCGGCTTCTCGAACCAGGTCGAGTTGCGGCAGTGGACGGTGTCGGTGGTCGGCACGGACGCGCCGTCCACGGTGTCGGCGGACGCCAAGGAACTGTCCCCGGCCGACTACCGCTACGACGCGGCGACCCGCACGCTGACCCTGACGCTGCCACGGCGCAACGTGCACAACGCGGTCACGGTCACCTTCCGCTGACACCGGGAGCCCGGAGCGGACGAGGGGCCCGCGCGCAGCCTGCGCGCGGGCCCCTCGCGGTCGCACCGCGGGGCGGTCCGAAGGATCAGCTCGGCGACAGGCGGTACAGCACGGCGCCGCCCGCGTCGAGCGTGACGTCCAGCGTGGCCGGGCGGTTGATCGGACGGTAGGTGCCGTCGTCGGGCACGAAGCGGGAAACGCTGCCCACGTGCGCGGAGTTGGTGCCCAGGTGCACGGTGGCCGGGGCGTCGGGGTTGCGGTTGGCGACGAGCAGGTGGCGGGTCCCGTCGTCCTGCGCGGCCTTGAACAGGCCGAGGACCGCGGCGTCGCCGGTGGCCGAGGTCAGGTGGTCGCCCGGCGTGAAGGCGACGGTGCTCGGCGGCAGCGGCGTGTCGTTGGCGTGCTGCACGGACTCCGAGACCAGCGGCTTGAGTTCGCGGCCGACCGGTTGCAGCCAGTGGCGGTTGAGCTGCTTGGCCGCGCCGTACAGCGGGGTGCGCTTGCCGTCGACGGTGATCAGGGCCTGGGTGAAGCCCTCGCCGCGCGCGGGGTCGGGCGTCCAGTAGGTGAAGTACTGGATGCCCTTGCAGCCGTACGCCAGGCTGATGTTGACCTGCCAGGCGAGCTGGGAGGCGGTCGGCACGCGGTGGCCGTTGTAGCCCACCGACTGGATGTAGGTCCACGCCGGCAGCCCGGACTTCAGCGACGCGTCGCGGAAGATCGCCCAGTTGTCGAAGTAGTTGAGGTCGATCCCGTTGCTGAGGATCGGGTACCGGTCGAAGGAGATCAGCGGCGGCTTCACGGTGTCGATGTAGTCCTGCACGAACGCCGCGTAGCCCGCGCCGTTGCCCGGCCACAGGTTGGAGTACGGCAGCAGGCTCGGAGCGACGTTGCGGACGATGCCGGTCAGCGCGCCCACGGTGGGGAACCGCGACTGGGCGGGCTCGTCGAAGACGTTGAACCCGGCGAGCGAGGCGTGGCCGTTGTAGCTGCCGAGCGCGGCCTGCACCCAGGAGGTGGCGTCGGCGTTGGTCAGCGAGGACGGCACGCTGCGGTCGTCGGTGACCGACATGTAGTGCGCGATCGCCTCGATCCGCGGGTCACCGGCGATGAGCACCTTGAGGCCGGTCTGGTCGGCCATCTTCAGCGCCCAGCCGCCGCTCTGCTCGTCGAACTGGTAGTTGCCGGTGATCAGGAAGGTGAATCCGGCGTCGCTGATCTCCTGGTAGCGCTCCAGCGTGGTCTGGAACGGGTGCGGGGGCCAGAAGAGCCCGATCGGGAACTCGGGCCCGCCGGTCAGCGGCAGGTCGGCGCTGCTCGCGGCGGCCGCGGCCGGGGCCGCGCCCGCGGACGTCGTGCCGGACGCGGTGCCGGACGCCCCGGCGGGGGCGGCGGCCGAGGCCCGGCCGGCGGCCAGCCCGCCGGCGGCGAGGACCCCGGCGCCCAGTCCGGCGGCCTGCAGCAGGGCGCGGCGGTTCAGCGGGCGGGGCGCGTCGGAAGACGGGGGATTCTGTTCTGACATGGCCTACTCCGATCGTTGGGTACGCCTGAACGACGAGGGGTGGCTTCAGATCCGGTCAGGAGACGCCGGCGTGTGGGGCATCGGCGGGTGGTGCGGGCGGTGCGCGGAACTCCAGCAGCTGATGCGGTGGCCCGCGCGGCCGCGGACCGCACACATGCTGGCAGACACTGATGATTCAAACAACCACTGTGTGCACGTTCGATGAATGAATCATGCAGAGGCGAGGGCTGACGGGGTGCCCGCACCGGGAACGGAACCGCCGCCCGGCGGGCACGCGGCCCCCCACGCCGGGGCGACCCCCAGCACGGCCCCAACACCCGCGGGCCCGCTCCCAGTTGGCCGCCACGCCCCGGCGGGCGGGCAGCGGCGCGGTGGATGGGCGGACAGCGTCCGGCAGGCACGGCACCGGCGGACGGGCGCGCGACGGCGCGGCGGGTGGGCGAGCGGCGACCCGGCGCACGGGCGGACACCAGCAGACAGGCGACGACCCGGCGATGGGACGGACAGTGGCCAGCAGACAGGCGGCGGCCCGGCGGACGGGCGCGC
>WRCZ01000441.1 GCA_009783685.1 Actinomycetes bacterium | reverse complement strand
GCTGGGGCCAGGACGGCCCGCTCGCCGCCACCGCCGGGCACGACATCGGCTACATCGCCGTCACCGGCGCCCTGGGCCTCACCGGCCCGGCCGAAGGGCCGCCCACGCCGCCCGCGAACCTGCTCGGCGACTACGCCGGCGGCTCGCTCTACCTGGTCACCGGCGTGCTCGCCGCCCTGCACTACGCCCGCGCGCACGGCCGCGGGCAGGTCGTCGACGCCGCGATCGTCGACGGCACCGCGCACCTCACCACGATGATCCACGCCCTGCGCGCCGCCGGCGCCTGGCAGGACCGGCGCGAGGCCAACCTGCTCGACGGCGGCGCCCCGTTCTACGGCGTCTACGCCACCGCCGACGGCGGCCACATGGCCGTCGGCGCGCTGGAGCAGCGCTTCTACGACACCTTCGCCGCCCTGCTGGGCCTCGGCGAGCAGGAGGCGGAGCTGCGGGCCGACCCGGCCCGCTGGCCCGATTTGCGGGCGGCCGTCGCCGCACGGTTCCGCACCCGCACCCGCGAGGAGTGGGCGGGCGTGTTCGCCGGCACCGACGCCTGCGTCGCCCCGGTCCTCGGCCTCGGCGAGGCGCCGGACCACCCGCACCTGGCCGCACGCGGCACCTTCACCGAGGACGCGGGGATCGTGCAGCCCGCGCCCGCGCCCCGGTTCAGCGCCACCCCCACGGCGGTACGCCGGCCGCCGGCCCGTCCCGGCGCGCACACCGCGGACGTCGCAGCAGACTGGGACGTACCGGCGCTCGCCACCGACTGACCGCCCGCCCGCACCCTCACCGAAAGGCACGACGTTGAGCACCGACGCCTACGTCTACGACGCCGTACGCACCCCGCGCGGGCGCGGAAAGGCGAACGGGTCGCTGCACGCGACCAAGCCCATCGACCTCGTGGTCGGCCTGATCCACGAGGTCCGGCGCCGCTTCCCCGGCCTGGACCCCGCCGCGATCGACGACATCGTGCTGGGCGTCGTCAGCCCGATCGGCGACCAGGGCTCCGACATCGCGCGGATCGCCGCGGTCGCCGCGGGCCTGCCCGACACCGTCGCCGGCGTGCAGGAGAACCGCTTCTGTGCCTCCGGCCTCGAAGCGGTCAACCTGGCCGCGGCGAAGGTCCGTTCCGGCTGGGAGGACCTGGTCCTGGCCGGCGGCGTGGAGTCCATGTCCCGGGTCGCCATGGGATCCGACGGCGGCGCCTGGGCGATGGACCCGATGACGTCCTTCCAGGTCGGTTTCGTCCCCCAGGGCATCGGCGCCGACCTGATCGCCACCATGGGCGGCTGGAGCCGGCACGACGTCGACGCCTACGCCTCGCTGTCCCAGGAGCGCGCGGCCGAGGCGTGGAAGGAGGGCCGGTTCGCCCGCTCGGTCGTCCCGGTGCTGGACCGCAACGGCCTGACCGTCCTCGACCACGACGAGCACATGCGCCCCGGCACCACCCCCGAGAGCCTCGCGAAGCTCAAGCCGTCCTTCGCGGACATCGGCGACCTCGGCGGCTTCGACGCGGTGGCGCTGCAGAAGTACCACTGGGTGGAGAAGATCGACCACGTCCATCACGCGGGCAACTCCTCCGGCATCGTGGACGGCGCCGCGCTGGTCGCCATCGGCAACCGCGAGGTCGGTGAGCGCCACGGCATGACCCCCCGGGCCCGGATCCTGTCCGCCGCGGTGTCCGGCTCCGAGCCGACCATCATGCTCACCGGCCCGGCTCCCGCCTCCCGCAAGGCGCTCGCCAAGGCCGGGCTGACCATCGACGACATCGACCTGATCGAGATGAACGAGGCGTTCGCCGCGGTCGTGCTGCGCTTCGCCGCCGACATGGGCGTCAGCATCGACAAGGTCAACGTCAACGGCGGGGCCATCGCGCTCGGCCACCCGCTGGGCGCCACCGGCGCCATGATCCTCGGCACCCTCATCGACGAACTGGAGCGCCGCGACCTGCGGTACGGGCTCGCCACCCTCTGCGTCGGCGGCGGCATGGGCGTCGCCACCGTCGTCGAACGCCTCTGACCCCCCGCCTTTCTGGAGCCCACCGACATGAGCGAGTCCACCACCATCCGCTGGGAGCAGGACGGCGACGGCATCGTCACCCTCGTCCTCGACGACCCCAACCAGTCCGCCAACACCATGAACGCGGCGTTCGCCGACTCCCTCGACGCCGTCCTGGACCGGCTCGAGGCCGAGGTCGAGCAGGTGCGCGGCGTCATCGTCACCTCCGCCAAGAAGACCTTCTTCGCCGGCGGCGACCTGCGCGACCTGATCCGCGCCACGCCGGAGACCGCCGAGCAGGTGTACTCCGGCTCGCTGCGGATCAAGCGCCGGCTGCGCCGGCTGGAGACCCTCGGCCGACCGGTCGTCGCCGCCATCAACGGCGCGGCCCTGGGCGGCGGTTACGAGATCGCGCTGGCCTGCCACCACCGCGTCGCCCTCGACACCCCCGGCACCAAGATCGGCCTGCCCGAGGTCACCCTGGGCCTGCTGCCCGGCGGCGGGGGCGTGGTGCGCACCGTGCGCCTGCTGGGCATCGCCGACGCGCTGCTCAAGGTGCTGCTGCAGGGCCGCCAGTACAGCGCCGAACGGGCGCTGGACGCCGGGCTGATCCACGAGGTCGCGGCCGACCGCGAGGCGATGCTGGCCGCTGCCCGCGCGTTCATCGAGGCCAACCCGGACGCGCGGCAGCCCTGGGACACCCCCGGCTACAAGATCCCCGGCGGCACCCCCAAGAGCCCGGCCTTCGCCGCGAACCTGCCGGCCTTCCCGGCGAACCTCGCCAAGCAGCTGGCGGGCGCCCCCTACCCGGCGCCGCGCGACATCCTCGCGGCCGCTGTGGAGGGTTCGCAGGTCGACATCGACAACGCCGGTGTCATCGAGGCCCGTTACTTCACCGAACTGGCCTGCGGCCCCATCTCGAAGAACATGACCCAGGCGTTCTTCTTCGACATGCAGGCCGTCAACTCCGGTGCCAGCCGCCCCAAGGACGTGCCCGCCCGCCAGATCGCCAAGGTCGCCGTGCTCGGCGCGGGGATGATGGGCGCCGGCATCGCGTACTCCTGCGCGCGGGCCGGCATCGACGTCGTCCTCAAGGACGTGTCCGCGGAGGCCGCCGAGCGCGGCAAGGCGTACTCCGCCGGCCTGCTGGACAAGGCGCTCGCCAAGGGCCGCACCACTCCGGAGAAGCGGGACGCGCTGCTCGCCCGGATCACCCCGACCGCCGACCCGGCCGACCTCGCCGGCTGCGACGCCGTCATCGAGGCGGTGTTCGAGGACGCCGCGCTCAAGCACAAGGTGTTCCAGGAGATCCAGGACGTCGTCGCGCCCGACGCGCTGCTGTGCTCCAACACCTCCACGCTGCCCATCACCATGCTCGCCGAAGGCGTCCAGCGGCAGGCCGACTTCGTCGGGCTGCACTTCTTCTCGCCGGTCGACCGGATGCCGCTGGTGGAGATCATCCGCGGCCGCGGCACCGGCGACGAGGCGCTGGCCCGCGCCTTCGACCTGGTGCGGCAGATCCGCAAGACCCCGATCGTCGTCAACGACTCGCGCGGGTTCTTCACCTCCCGGGTGATCGGCCACTTCATCAACGAGGGCGTGGCGATGGTCGGCGAGGGCCTCGCGCCCGCCTCCGTCGAGCAGGCCGCCGCCCAGGCCGGCTACCCGGCGAAGGTCCTCTCCCTGCTGGACGAGCTCACGCTCACCCTGCCGCGCAAGATCCGCCGCGAGGCGCGCGCCGCGGTCGAGGCGGCAGGGGGCGTGTGGCAGGAGCACCCGGCCGAGCGGGTCATCGACCGCATGGTCGACGAGTTCGACCGCCCGGGCCGCAGCGGCGGCGCCGGTTTCTACGACTACCAGGACGGCCGGCGGACCGGGCTGTGGCCCGGGCTCGCCGAGCACTTCACCAAGCCCGGCGCGGAGATCCCGTTCCGCGACATGCAGGAGCGGATGCTGTTCGCCGAGTCGCTGGACACCGTGCGGCTGCTGGAGGAGGGCGTCCTCACCTCGGTCGCCGACGCCAACATCGGCTCGGTGCTGGGCATCGGCTTCCCCGCCTGGACCGGCGGCGTGCTCCAGTACATCAACGGGTACGACGGTGGCGTCGCCGGATTCACCGCCCGCGCACGGGAGTTGGCGGCGGCCTACGGCGAGCGGTTCAACCCGCCGGCGCTGCTGGTGGAGAAGGCGGAGAGCGGCGAGCGCTTCGCCGACTGACCCGGACCGGCCCGGCGGGCCGCGGTAACGGCCGCGGCCCGCCCTCCGCACCCCGCGTTCCGCACCCGCCCCCCCCAGGCCGCGTTCCGCACCCGTCCCTCCGGCCGTCCGGCCTGGCGCCCCGGCCGCCGACCGTGCCCAGGTGACGCGGTGCGCGGGTGACATGCTGCACAGGTGACGCGGCGGGTGCGGCGCGCGCCGGACCGTCTCGTACGCTGGCCCGCGTGCGTCCACGTCCCTCCTCCGGCGGCCGCGGCGGTCCGGCCGGCTCCGCTCCGGCACGGCGCCGGCCGCTGCGCGCGGCCCGGCACGCCCTGCTGCCGGTGCTGCTCGCCTGCTGCCTGTCCTGCTCGGCCGGCGGGGTGGTCGCCAAGCCCGTCGCGGGCGCACCGGGCGTCGGCGACCGGCTCTTCCCGCACGCGGGCAACGGCGGCTACGACGTCACCCACTACGGCCTCGACCTGTCCTACGAGCCCGCGTCGGGACGCCTGTCCGGCACCGCCGCGGTGACCGCGACCGCCACCCAGGACCTCGGCCGCTTCAACCTCGACCTGTCGGGGCTGACCGTCAGCTCCGTCGCCGTCGGCGGCCACCCGGCCGCCTTCTCCCGCGCGGGCGACGAACTCACCGTGCGCCCGGACAAGCCGCTCGCCCGCGGGGCGCAGTTCACCGCCACCGTGGCGTACGCCGGCGTGCCCCGCACCCTCACCGACCCCGACGGGTCGCGGGAGGGCTGGCTGCGCACCGGCGACGGCGCCGTCGCCCTCGGCGAACCGGTCGGCGCGATGGCGTGGTTCCCCTGCAACAACCACCCGTCGGACAAGGCCGCGTACGACCTGACCGTCTCCGTGCCCGGCGGGCTGACGGCCGTCTCCAACGGCGAACTCGCCGGCACCTCGCAGACCGGCGGCCGGTCCGTCTTCCACTGGCGCACCAGCCGGCCGATGGCCACCTACCTCGCCACCCTGGCCATCGGCCACTTCGACGTCTCCCGGTCGACGACCCCCGCCGGGCTGCCGCTGTACACCGCCGTCGACCCGCGCTCCGACGACCCGGCCACGGCCGCCGCGCTGGCCCGCATCCCGGAGATCCTGGACTGGGAGAGCGGCCTGTTCGGCCCGTACCCGTTCGCGTCCTCGGGCGCGATCGTCGCCCACCTGCCGAGCGACCAGGGCGGCTACGCGCTGGAGACCCAGAACCGGCCGTTCTTCCCCGGCGACGGCGACCCGCCCGCGGTCCCGCTCAGCACCCTGGTCCACGAGCTG
>WRCZ01000440.1 GCA_009783685.1 Actinomycetes bacterium | reverse complement strand
CGGCGTGGCGGCGGTGGTGCGCCGCCTGGAGAAGCTGACCGGCGACACGGCCTCGGCCCTGGGTGCCGACCATCCACTGGCACGCTGCGTCGCCGCCTACACGGCGGGAAGGCCCGAGCCGAAGCGCTGATCAGCAGCCGGTTCGGGACCGGCGCAAGTCGGGTCCCGGGGCGGCTAGATCATGACGTGGACGGTGACGTCGGCGGCCAACCGCACCGTGTCGCCGGGCCGCACGGCCGCCGGCTCCAGGGGCGCGAGCCGGTACCCGTGGACGAAGGTGCCGTTGGTGGAGCCCTCGTCGGTGATCCAGGCGGACCCGTCCTGCTCGACCCCGAACGTGGCGTGCAGGCGCGACAGGTTGTCGCGTGTGGCGAGGAACTTCACGGCGGGGCACAGCCGCGGGTCACGGCCGAGCCGTATCCGCACGCCCGGCTCGACGACGACGGTCTCGTCGCCGGGGAACCGCAGGCGCAGGGCCTGGGTGGGCGTGTCCCTGCGGGTCTGCGCGGTCCGCGCGAGCGCGCCGGGGATGTGATTGATCATCCGCGTGTGCTCGGGCTCCTGACGGATCTGCGGCAGCGCGTCGGTGGCGTCCTGGTCCTCGACGGCGTCCCGCACGGGCCGCATCAGCGCGAACGGCACGAAGCAGCCCTGGCAGACCAGTTGCCCCGGGTGCGCACCGGCGGTACCGCACTCAGGGCACGGTGCGGCGTCCCTGACCTCGCGCATCCCGACCCAGCACCTCTCCTCGTCCGGCACTGGGGAGATCGTATCGGTGCCCGGCCGCGTCAGGGGCTGTACAGGGGGTTGGGAACGGTGCCGTGGACCGCGGCGTGCGGGCGCTCGGCCCGGTCCCGGTAGCCGTCGAGGTGGAGGCGGTTGCGGTTCAGGCAGAGCCGCTCGATCCGCGGGGTGAGCAGGTCGAACATCGCGAAGCGTTCCTTGAGTTCGGGAAAACGCTCCTGGTGGCGCAGAATCGTGTCCCTGACCAGCGCCCAGAAATCGTCCTCGGGAACGCCGAGTTGACGCTCGCACAGCGGCGCGAGATAGCGCAGCACGCCCACGAACAGCCCGGAATGGATGAACTGCGTGAGGAATTCCGGGGGTTCGGTGAGGAGGACGTCGCGGACCTCGGCCGGCATGGCGCGGAGTTCCGGGAGTTGTTCCGCGCTGACGTTGATGTCGTCGACGAAGTCCTTGACCGCCAGGCGTACCGGGACGTCGTTCTCGTCGAACACCACGATGGCGTTCTCTCCGTGCGGGGTGAAGACCGTGCCGTAGCGGTAGAGGAAATGCAGCAACGGGGGCAGCAGCGCGGCGAACAGGTGCCGCAGCCACACCTGCGGCGTCAGGCCCGAGCGCTCGACGAGTTCGGCGGTGAAGGCGCGGCCCGCCGGGTCGGTGTGCAGCAGGGAGGCCAGGGTGCGGGCCCGCTCGCCGGCGTCCAGGTACGCGTCGAGCGGCTCGCGCCAGATGCAGCCGAGCAGTTCGCGGTACTGGTACGGGACGGCCGGCAGGGCATCGTACTGCGGGTGGGCGACGGTGACCGAGGCGACCTCGCCGAGCAGGATCACCCTCGCCTCGTCCCGCAGGAAGCGGTCGTGGTCGCGCAGGCCGTGCACCCAGGAGGTGACGGCGGGCGCCGCCAGGGTGCGCTCGGTGGGCAGGCCGCGGTAGACGAGGGTGTTCAGCACCGACAGCGGCAGCTTGACGGTGCGCCGGGCGGGGCGGGTGGCGTTGAGGAAGGTGCGGATCGACTGCTGGGCCACCCGCAGGTCGTTGTCAGTGGTCAGGTGGATGATGGTGGCGTCGGCGATCGCGGGGGCGAACAGCGGCGCGACGACCTGGTCCCACTGCCAGGGGTGGACGGGCAGGAACAGGTAGTCGTCCGGGTCGCGGTCCCGGTCGGCGACGGCGTGGCGGAAGGTGTCGAGCGTGTCGGGGGCGAGCTCCTGCGCGTAGAGGACCACGGGGGTGGCGAGGGTGGACGTGCCGCGGTATTCGGCGAGGTCGCGGTGGACGGCGATCCAGGGCAGCCGGTGCTGCCTGCGGGCTTCGGGCGCCCAGCGGGCGGCGTCGGCGTCCGAGAACCCGATACGCCCCTTGTTCGCCACCAGCCAGGGGTGTCCGGTCTGGTGGCCCTCAAGCTCCGCGTAGTCCAGGTCCGCCAGTTCGGCGGCCGGCAGCGCGCCGGTGTCCAGCCGCACGTCGGCGCGCAGGGTCGCCAGCAGCTCCCGGATCAGGTGGCCGGTGGTGTCCCCGTTCAGGCCGAGCACCGAGGCGTGCCCGTGCGCGAGGAAGTGCAGCGGGTCCCCGGTGGGGGTGATGCTCCCGGGGTCGACCTGCCAGCTGCCGTACGCCCCGCGGCGGGCGCGGAACCGGTAGGTGACGTCGTCCGCCAGCACGACCCGGTACGCACTCCCGCCGTCCGGCTCCTCGCCCTCGCGCGCGGCGTGCCCTGGGTCCGGCTCGGGCACGATCACCTCCTCGTACGCGAACTCGGCGAGCATCTTGGCGAGCAGGCGTCGGGACGCGTGCCGCCAGGCGGCGGAGTCGTACGGGGGCGGGGCGATCACGGTGGCTCCTGCGAGGGGGACGGGCGGGCAGGTGTCGGGAGCGGGCAGGTGTCGTGCGGGAAGCGGGTGACGATCGGCGGGCTGCGCGCCGGTGGGCCGGCGGCGCGGCTCACAGGCGGTGGCGCAGGGCGCGGTCGCGGATCATCAACGCGGCGCGCTTGTCGGGGAGTTCGAGTTCCAGGCAGTAACGGAAGCCGGCGGTCAGGAAGGCCGCCACGGAGGGGGTGTTGCGCAGGTCGGGTTCGGCGACGACCCGGGTGCAGCCGGGCCGGTTGTCGAGGACGAGGTCGGACACCGCGCGCAGCAGGGTGCCGCCGAGCCCGCGGGCGCGGTCGGCGACCCCGCCGATCAGCAGGTGCACGCCGGTGTCGTGCGGCCGGGCGGGGTAGTACCGCGCGAGGGGGTCGAGGTCGGCGCGGTAGATCTCCCAGTAGCTCATCGGCACGCCGTCGAGCACCCCCAGGCACGGCACGCTGCGGCCGTCCGCCGCGCACTGGCCGGCCAGGTGCTTCGCGGTGACGTCCGGGTCCCCGGCCAGCTCCCAGAACTCGGCCACCGCCGGGTCGTTCATCCAGCGGGCGACGAGGTCCACGTCCCGGCCCGGGTCCACGGGGACGAGCTGGAAGCACCCCGCGGGGGTGTCGGCGGGCCGCCAGTCGTCGAGGTGGTCCAGCAGGTCGGAGTGGTCGTCCGGGTCGACGACGCGCAGGCCGCCACGGGCGTCGTCGCCGTACCCGGCCGGTGCGGTGGCGAAGAGGGCGAGGACCTCGGCGGGCAGTTTCAGGTCGAGCGTGTCCTCGGTGCCGGAGTCTGCGGGGGGCAACGGGTCTCCTTCCTCTCCTGGCCGGTCCGTGCTCAGCGGGCCAGCGGGTTGGGCATGGTGACGTACACCGACTGCGTGTCGACCGGGCCCACCAGTTCGTCCATGCCGTGCAACCGGGTCAGCAGGTTGGCCTTGCAGCGCAGGTGCGTGCTGGTCAGCAGCCGCTCGGGAAGGCTGCTGCCGTGCCCGGCCGCGGTGCGCAGGAAGCCGCGGAAGGCGGCGAGCAGCAGTTCCTCGTCGGCGAGCCCCTGGGAGCCGAAGGCGCCGATCAGGCCGAAGACGTTGTTGATGCCCACGTAGTAGGCGAACCGCTCGTCCGCGACCGCGTCGGCGACGAACGTGTCGCTGGTTGCGCCGATCCCGGGGAGCCGGCGCTCCAGGTCGGCGCGGCGCGACTCCCGGAAGTAGTAGCCCTGGTTGTCGCGGTAGCGGCCGCCGCACGGCCAGCCGTCGGCGTCCAGCAGCACGAGGGTGTTCTGCTGGTGCGCCTCCAGTGCGATGCCGGCCCGGCCGTCCAGCCACAGCACCGGCCGGATCACGGCGTCCAGGTACCGCAGGAACCACTCGGCGGACACGGCCGCTGTCGGGCGCCCGGTGTACCGCGCGAGCCGGCCGACCGTGGCGGCGAGCCGGGAGCTCAGCGCCGGTGCGGGCACTCCGGGCCAGGGGCGCGGCGCCGCCAGGCCGGCCACGCAGTGCGCCTGGTCGCCGGGGCCGAACGGGCTGTGCCGGAGCACCACGTCGAGCCCGGGCACCGGTGTGCCGTCCGGCCCGTCCACGCCCAGCCAGGCGGGATCGCGCACGATGTCGAAGCCGGGGTGGGCGGCCTGCCACTCGCCGGCGAGGCCGGTGCGCAGCAGGCGGTGCACCTCGGCGCCGCGCACCAGCTCCTTGCGGAGGTTCTCCCGGCGGGAGTTGGTGATCCGCAGGCCCAGCGACAGCTTGAGCATCGCGGGCGTGCCGGGGCGGTACACGGTGCGCACCGAGGACGTCGGGTACCAGGGCTCGCCGAGCGGCCCCAGGTCGTGCAGCATCCCGGCGTCGAACAGGGCCTGCACGGTGGGGCGGTGGCGGACCTCGCGGGCCTGCCACGGGTGCAGCGGCAGCGGCGCGGTGCCCTCGGGCAGCCGCAACTCCGGCCCGGCGAACGCCGCGAGCAGGTCGGTGGCCGGCACGGTGCGGCCGCGTTCGGTCCAGGCCGAGTCGGCGGCCAGCAGGCGGTTGTCGACCGCCACCCAGTGCAGCGGGAAGTACCCGCGCAGTTCCGGCGAGTACGCGGCGTTCTCGGCGTCCGAGAGTCCCTCGCGGCCCTTGGGCGTGGGGTGCAGCGCATGCCCGAGGAGGAGCGCCTGCTCGGAGTCCAGGAACGGGAGTCCGGGTGCCTCGGGGCCCGGCCGCGCGCGCCGGTCGGCGAGGAACGCGGCGGTCCGCCGCACCGAGTCCGCCACCCGCAGGACCAGGTCCGCACCCTCGGCAGGGTCGGTGCCGCTGCTCCGCCCCTCCCGGGCCAGGAGCGCGGCGAGTTCGACGGCGGTCAGCGGCCGGCCGGAGGGCCCCTGGGCGCCCGCCGCACCGAAGTGGGCGGGGCCGAAGCGGTGCTGGCCGGTGGCGGACCAGTGGTGCACCACGGTGCGCAGCTCGGCGCCGGAGGCCGGCAGCGGGATCCGCAGGGCCCCGTTCTCCGGCTGCGGAAGGCAGGTCTCGCGCACCCAGCAGCGCAGCAGGTTCTCCGTCCCGGCGGCGTCGGCGAGGGCGTACGGGCCGGGGTCCTTGGCAGTGGCGGCCACGGTGAGCGCCGTGACCGCGCGCCGCCCGTGGAATCCGCCACCGGGTGCGGAGTGTTCGGGCCCGGCGGCACCCGAGCGCTGCTCGGGCACGCTGAGCGCGGCGGCGGCGGGCTCGGGTTCGGGTGCCGGGACCGGCAGCTGGGCCGGTGGGGCGGGGACGGGGACGGGGGCCGGCTCGGGTGAGGGCACGGGCGTCGGCACGGGCCCTGGTGCAGCGGCACCGCCGGTGGCCTGTTCCGGTCCGGCCGCGAGGAGTCCGGCCGGCTCGGGCGAGGGCGCGGGCGTCGGCACGGG
>WRCZ01000439.1 GCA_009783685.1 Actinomycetes bacterium | reverse complement strand
GGGCTCGGCATCGACATGGTGTGGAACCCGCGCCAGTCCGACCGGGACTTCGTCGGCTGGCTCCGGGCGCTGCTGTTCGACGCCGCGGCCGAGGTCTGAGACCGGACCGGGCCGCGACGGCGGCCGCAACCGGCCAGATCTCCGTCAGGCCAGGTCAGGCAGGGTCAGGTCAGGTCAGGTCAGGTCAGCAACCGCACCCAGCTGGCGCTGAGTTCGTCGAGCATCTGCTCGCGGGTGAGCTTCCAGTCCGCACGGTCCCAGTGCTGCGCGACGTAGTCCAGCTCCGCCATCGCCAGTACGCCCCGGAAGCGGCGCTGATGGGGTGCGAGGCGGCCGGCCGCCGCCAGCCCGTCCTCGATGTCGCTGATGGCCTCCTCCAGCCACCGCTCCACCAGGTCGGTGAGTTCCGGATCGACCGCCGCGGCGTCCCGGCCCACCCGGATGATCGGCCGGATCGCCGGCCAGCTGTCGGCGGTACGCCGCAGCCAGGCGGTGATCGCCTCCGGCGTCCCGTCGGTCACCGTCGCGACCAGGCCCTGGGCCGTCGAGCCGTGTTCGGGCGAACTGACGCGCTGCAGAGCCTCGTTGAGGCGCTCGTCGATGAGCGCCTTCATCAGCTCGCTGCGGGAGGGGAAGTAGGCGTAGAACGTCACGCGGGTGGTGCCCGCCGCGCTCGCGATGTCGTCCACCGTGGTGGCGGCGTACCCCTTCGTCGTGAACAGCTCGAGTCCCGACTCCAGCAGCAAGCGGCGCGTCATCTGCTTCTGCGCCTGTCGAAGGTTCGCCATGCCGGGATCCTAACCCGCCACCGCACGGCGACCGTACACACCGCATCCACGGCGCACACCCCGCTCGGCTCCTTGACGAGGAGTAAAGCCTCAGTCGAGCAGGTCGACGGAGACCCGCTCGCGCAGTTCGGCCACCGTGATGCCGTACGTCTCCCGCACGCGGACCCCGTCCGGTCCGGGCTCGAAGACACCGTGGTCGGTGTAGACCAGGCTCACGCAGCCGGCACCCGTCAGCGGGTACGTGCACGCGGGCACCAGCTTGGGGGCACCGTCGCGGGCGAACAGCTTCATCATCACCAGCACCCGCCGCGCACCGACCGCCAGGTCCATCGCACCTCCCACGGCCGGGACGGCGTCCGGGTCGCCGGTGTGCCAGTTGGCCAGGTCGCCGTGCTGCGAGACCTGGAACGCCCCGAGGACGCACACGTCCAGGTGGCCGCCGCGCATCATCGCGAAGGAGTCCGCGTGGTGGAAGTACGCGGCTCCCGGCAGCTCGGTGACCGGCACCTTCCCGGCGTTGGTGAGGTCGGGGTCGACCGCGTCGCCCTGCGCGGCCGGGCCCATGCCGAGCATGCCGTTCTCGGTGTGCAGCACGATCCCGGCGTCGGCGGCCAGATGCTCGGCGATCCGGGTCGGCTGCCCGATGCCGAGATTGACGTAGGAGCCGGGCGGGATGTCGCGGGCGATGCGGGCCGCGAGCTCGTCGGTGGAGAGCGGCCCCCGCTCGGCGCGCTCCGCGGTGGGGATCGTGGTCATCAGCGGGCTCCTTGCACGGTGAACCGGCGGGCCTCGGCCCTGACCAGGCGGTCGACGTAGATGCCCGGGGTGATCACGGTCTCCGGGTCGATCTCCCCCGCCGGCACGATCTCGGTGACCTGGGCGATCACCGTGCCGGCCGCGGTGGCCATCACGGGCCCGAAGTTCCGTGCGGTCCTGCGGTAGACGAGATTGCCCAGGGTGTCGGCGCGATGCGCGGAGATCAGGGCCACGTCCCCCTTGATCGGGTACTCCAGGACATGGACACGCCCGTCGATCCGCCGTGTCTCCTTGCCCTCGGCGAGCGGGGTGCCCACCCCGACGGGGCAGTAGAACGCACCGATGCCCGCTCCGGCGGCCCGCATCCGCTCCGCCAGGGTGCCCTGCGGCACCACCTCCAGCTCCACCCGGCCGGCCCGGTAGAGGGCGTCGAAGACGTAGGAGTCGCTCTGCCGGGGGAAGGAGCAGATCACCTTGCGCACCCGGCCTGCCTGGAGCAGCGCGGCCAGGCCCACGTCGCCGTTGCCGGCGTTGTTGGACACCACCGTCAGGTCCCCGGCGCCCTGCCGGATGAGGGCGTCGATCAGGTCGAAGGGCATGCCCGCCAGCCCGAACCCGCCCACCAGGACCGTCGAGCCGTCCTCGACACCCGCCACGGCCTCGTCGGTCGTGGCGGCGACGGCCGTCGCGCTCATCGGCCGCTCACCTCGCCGCCGACGTTCTCCAGCACGACGGCGAGGGCCTGGCCGACGCCGATGCAGACGGCCGCGACGCCCCAGCGCTCCCGCCGGTCGCGCAGCACCTTCGCCAGGGTGCCCAGCAGCCGGCCGCCGGAGGCACCCAGCGGATGGCCGATCGCGATGGCCCCGCCCCGGGTGTTCACGATCTCCGGGTCCACGCCCCAGGCGTCCACGCAGGCGAGCGCCTGCACGGCGAACGCCTCGTTCAGCTCGACCGCGCCCACGTCGTCCCAGCCGATGCCGGCCCGGCGCAGGGCCTTGTCGGCGGCCTCGACGGGCGCGTGGCCGAACATCCGCGGCTCGACGGCGTGCACGCCGCGCCCGGCGATGCGGGCGACCGGATCCAGGCCGATCCGGTCGGCGGCGGCGGCGGTGCCCAGCAGCAGGGCCGACGCCCCGTCGCTGAGTGGCGAGGCGTTGCCGGCGGTGATCGTCCCGTCCGGCCGGAACGACGGCTTCAGGGCGGCCAGCTTGCCGGGATCGGTGTCGGCGCGGATGCCCTCGTCACGGGCGAGCCCCTCGACGGGGACGACCAGGTCGTCGTAGAAGCCGTCGTCCCAGGCACGGGCCGCGAGCCGGTGGGAGCGCACCGCGAACGCGTCCTGCCGCTCCCGGGACACCGGGAACCTCTCCCGGAGCAGTTCGTTGCACTCCCCCAGCGAGACCGTCCACTCCTGCGGCATCGCCGGGTTGACCAGCCGCCAGCCCAACGTTGTGGAGACGGCCGTGACATGACCGGCGGGGAAGGCGCGGTCCGGCTTCGGCAGCACCCAGGGCGCGCGTGTCATGGACTCCACTCCGCCGGCGACGACGACGTGCGCGTCGCCGGACTCCAGGGTGCGCGAGGCGACGATCGCCGCGTCCAGGCTGGAGCCGCACAGGCGGTTCACGGTCGTGGCGGGCACCGCGACCGGCAGCCCGGCCAGCAGCACCGCCATCCGGCCGACGTTGCGGTTGTCCTCGCCCGCGCCGTTGGCGTTGCCCCACACCACGTCGCCGATGGCGGCGCGGTCCAGGGCGGGTGCCCGGTCCAGCAGCCCGGCCAGCGCGAGGGCGGCGAGGTCGTCGGGCCGCACCCCGGCCAGGGCCCCGTTGAACCTGCCGAACGGGGTGCGGAGGGCGGCGTAGAGGTAGGCGTCGCTCACCGGGGCCGTCCTGCGGTCGGGGTCACGGCCGGCCCGGGCTCGTCGAGGCGGGCCGAGGACAGCGGGACGGGCGTGAACATGGGCGGTTCCTGGTCCGGCGTCAGCGCGGTCGGGCCGTAGAGCCAGTCCGTGAACGCGTAGTCCCGCGTGTCGCGGGCGCGCAGCAGCACGTTGCGCTGCTCGCGGGCGACACCGTCGAGGTGCCACAGCTCGCCCCATGTGCGGGACGTGGTCACCACGCGGCGGCAGTGCTCGGGGCGGACGGCCTCGTAGGCGGCGAGGGCGGCGTCCCAGTCGACCGCGCCGGACCCGGCGCGGTTGCGGGCGACGTGCTCGCCCAGCACCCAGCCGTCCTCCAGGGCCATGATCGCGCCCTGCGCGATGTACTGCAGCGGCGGGTGCGCGGAGTCGCCGAGCAGCGCGATCCGGCCGTGGACCCAGTTCATGACCGGGTCGCGGTCGAACATCCGCCACCACTTGTCCCGCCACAGGAACGGCAGGCCGTCCTGGACGAAGTCGCAGGTGCGGGCGAAGGCGGCGTCGAGCTCGTCGGGCGTGCCCCAGTCCTCCTCGCCGGCCAGGGCCTTGGGTGACTCGAACACCGCGACCTGGTTGAGCAGTTCACCGCCGCGCAGGCCGTAGTGGACGAAGTGGCAGCCGGGTCCGACGTACACCGCCACCTCGCCGAGGTCGACGGACCGCACCCGCGGCAGCTCGGCGGGCACGGTGCCGCGGTAGGCGACGTAGGCCGAGGAGACGGGCTCGTCGTCGACGAGCAGCTTGCGGGCGAGGGAGTGCAGGCCGTCGGCCGCGATGACCATGGCGGCCTCGTGCGTCTCGCCCGAGGCGAGGGTCACGCGGGCGCCGCCGCCGGTGTTCCGGTAACCGGTCACCTGCGCGTCGGTGACCAGCTCGACGCCGGCGCGCTCGCACGCGCGCAGGAGCAGACCGTGCAGGTCGCTGCGGTGGATGACCAGGTACGGGTAGCCGTAGCGCCGTTCCAGGTCCCGCAGGTCGATGCGGGTCAGCTCGGTGCCGTCGACGGCGTCGCGCATGACCATGGCGTCCGGGACGACACCGAGTGCCCTGGCCTCCTCCAGCAGCCCGTAATCGTCAAGGATGCGGGTGCAGTTGGGCGCGAGCTGGATGCCGGCGCCGACCTCGCCGAAGGCCGGCGCGCGCTCCAGCAGGCGGACGGCCTGGCCCTGGCGGGTCAGCGCGTGGGCGACGCCGAGACCGCCGAGGCCGCCGCCGACGACGATCACCTCAGGATGGGACATCGCGCGCTCCTCTACAGCCACGGGCCGAGCTCGGGGGCGCCGGCGAGCGCATGGGGGCGGCCGGCCAGCCATGCGGCGACCTCCGGCAGCGGGCCGCCGGGGAGTTCGGCCAGTCCGCGCTTGGCGCGGATCTCCTCGGCCAGGGCGGTCAGGAAGCCCTCCGGCAGGTCGGCGAAGCCGACGCCGGTGCCGAGGTCGACGGCGTGGACGCACACCTCGCGGGCGCGCATCCACGGGAGTTCGGTGGCGGGCACGGTGCGGCCCTGGGCGGTGACGACCTCGTGCCGCCACTGCTCGTCGGTGAGCCGATCGAGTCCCTCGGCGAGCCGCTGCGCGGAGGCGGTGAGCCAGTCGCGGAGCTCGCCGGCCGTCAGGGCCGGGCCCTTGGCGATACCGGCGGCGCGCTCCTCGGCGGAGGCGTACATCGGCGTCCGCTGTCCGGTGGCCGCCCAGTGCACCAGGTTGCCCAGGGCGTCGGCGTTCGCGGCGACATGGGCGGCGAGGTGCTTGCGGGTCCATCCGGGCAGCAGGCTGCCGGCCGAGAAGCCGGCCTCGTCGAGGCGGGCGACGGCGTCGAGCAGCAGCCCGGTGCCCGTGCGGGCCCATGTGCGCGCGTCGGTGAAGGTCCGCGTGAGGTCGGTCATGCCCCGACCACCTTGTTGGTGCACGCGCCCAGGCCGTCGATCTCGGTGACCACGGTCTGCCCGGGGTGCAGGAAGACCTTGGGGTCGCGGGCGTTGCCCACGCCGGCCGGGGTGCCGGTGGCGATGATGTCGCCGGG
>WRCZ01000438.1 GCA_009783685.1 Actinomycetes bacterium | reverse complement strand
CGAGCGGATCTTCGCCGAGGGCGGCTACACCCCGGGCGGCGGCGGGTTCGTGCCGCTGGCGGAGGCGATCGCGACGGCGGCCGACGGCACCCGGATGTTCGGGCCCGATCCCGTTCCCGTACCGCGGGAGCCCGGCGAGGGCGCGGCGGCGCGCTGCACGGTGACCGGCGAGAGCAGCACGCAGGCGGCCCGCCGGCTGACCGCGGACCACGCAACCGGGGCTTGGCAGGAGGCGGACGGCGACCGGGTTGCGGTGCTGAACTTCGCCTCGGCGCGCAACCCGGGCGGCGGCTACGTCAACGGCGCGCAGGCCCAGGAGGAGGCGCTGTGCCGGGCGTCGGCGCTGTACCCGTGCCTGCTGCGGGCGCCGGAGTTCTACGCCCACCACCGGGCGGTCCGCGACCCGTTCTACAGCGACCGCGTCATCCACTCCCCCGGCGTGCCCGTGTTCCGCGACGACCGCGGCGCGCTCCTCGACCGCCCGTACCGCGCGGGCTTCCTCACCTGCCCGGCGCCGAACGCCGGCGTGATCGCGCGTACGATGCCGGAACGGGGCGACGAGATCGGCCCGGCGCTGGACGCCCGCGCCGAACGGGTCCTGGAGGTGGCCGTCGCCCACGGGTACCGGCGGCTGGTGCTGGGCGCCTGGGGCTGCGGGGTCTTCCGGAACGACCCGGCGCGGGTCGCGGCGGCCTTCGCCCGCCTGCTCACCGGCGGCGGGCGGTTCGTCCGCGCCGTGGACGAGGTGGTGTTCGCCGTGCTGGACCGGCGCGCGGACTCCCCCACGAGGGCGGCGTTCGCCGCCGCCTTCGCCGCCCCGCCGCAGGACGCGGCACCGGCGCGGTGACCGACACACGA
This sequence comes from Actinomycetes bacterium, assembly GCA_009783685.1. Taxonomy (GTDB): domain Bacteria; phylum Actinomycetota; class Actinomycetes; order Streptomycetales; family Streptomycetaceae; genus Actinacidiphila. Next base: position 4,634 of record WRCZ01000438.1, on the reverse strand, counting down.
GGACGTAGGCGGGTATGAGCGAGCACGAGACGCAGGGCAGCACCGGAGCCGGCGACGCGGCGGGCGGGGAGACGGGCGCCGGCGAGCCCGAACAGGCCATGTACGAGCGGCTGATCGCGCTGCTGGACGCCGAGGGCGCCCAGTACCGGACGATCGACCACGCGCCGGAGGGTGCCACCGAGCTGGTGAGCGAGCTGCGCGGCAACTCCCTCGGCCAGGCGGCCAAGTGCATCGTGGTCATGGTCAAGGTGGGCAAGAAGGTGACGCGTTACGTGCTCGCGGTCGTGCCCGGCGACCGGCGGGTGGACATCGGCGCCGTCAAGGGGCTGCTGGAGGGCACGTACGCCTCGTTCGCCTCGCGCGACATCGCGGAGCGGCTGGCCGGCAGCGTGAGCGGCACCGTGCTGCCCTTCTCCTTCGACGAGCGGCTCGAACTGGTCGTGGATCCGGACCTGCTGGCGCACGACGAGATCTTCTTCAACGCGGCGCGCCTGGACCGTTCGCTGGCCCTCTCGGTCAAGGACTACGTGCGGATCGCCGCGCCCCGCACCGAGGCGATCGCCGGCTGAGCGCTCCCCGCACGGCGAACCGCCCACCGCCGGGACGGCGGTGGGCGGTTCGGTGGAGCAGTGGGCCTGCGGTGGGGCTACTTGGCCGGCGGCACCGGGGTGGCGTGCGGCCCGCACACCACGTCCTTCGCGTCGAGCGCGCCGCTCAGCAGGTAGGAGTCGACGCGGGAGTTGATGCAGGGGTTGACCAGGCTGGTGACGCCGTGCGAACCGGCGTCCTTCTCGGTGATCAGCCGCGATCCGGCGAGCCTGCTGTGCAGTTCGAGCGCGCCGCCGTACGGGGTCGCCGCGTCGCGGGTGCTCTGCACGATCAGCACGCCCGGCAGCCCGCGGTACGAGTGGACGTTCACCGGGTGCTGCTGCGGCACCGGCCAGGTCGCGCACGGCAGGTTCATCCAGGCGTTGGACCAGGTGAGGAACGGGTACTGCGCGTTCAGCGCGGTGTTGTCGTGGTCCCAAGTACGCCAGTTGGTGGGCCACTTGGCGTCCGTGCACTCCACGGCGGTGTAGACGGCGGTGCCGTTCTCCGAGCTGGCGTTGCCCGCGGTGTCGGACATGTCGGGGCCGGCCGCGTCGACGAGGGCCTGGGTGTCGCCGCTCTCGTAGCTGCTCCACACGCCGGCCACGGTGGCCCAGGTGGAGTCGTAGTAGGGCGCGTTCTGGAAGAAGCCGAGGAGTTCGGACGGGCCGACGACGCCGCCGATCGGGTGCGCCTTGGCGGTGGCCCGCAACTTCTCCCACCGCGCCTGGACCTGCGCGACGGTGCTGCCGAGGTGGTACACCGAGTCGTACGAGGCGACCCAGCTCTGCCAGTCCTTCCAGCGGCCCTCGAACGCCACGTCCTGGTCGAGGTTGTTCTGGTACCAGATCTGGTTCTGGGCCGGGTTGACGACGCTGTCGACGATCATCCGCCGCACGTGCGTCGGGAACAGGGTGGCGTAGACCGCGCCGAGGTAGGTGCCGTAGGAGACGCCGAGGTAGTTCAGCTGCCGCTCGCCGAGGGCGGCCCGGATGACGTCCATGTCGCGCGCGGTGTTGGGCGTGGTCATCTGGGACAGCATCGCGGCGCCGGTGCGCTCCAGGCAGCCGTCGGCGTACTCGCGGGCGAGCTTGCGCTGGGCGGTCTTGTCGGCCTCGGAGTCCGGCACCGGGTCGGCCTTGGGAGCGCTGGCGAACTCCTGCGGGTCCTCGCACGAGATGGGCGCGGAGTGGCCCACACCGCGCGGGTCGAAGCCGACGAAGTCGTAGGCGCTCGCGGCGTTCTTCCACAGCGCCGAGCCGCTCGTCAGCCGCACCGGGAAGCGCAGCCCCGAGCCGCCGGGACCGCCCGGGTTGTAGATCAGCGAGCCCTGCCGCTGCGCGGCGCTTCCGGTGCTGACGGCCCGGTCGACGGCGATCTTGATGGTCGCGCCGAACGGGCGGGAGTAGTCGACGGGCACGGTCACCCAGCCGCACTGCACCGGTGCGGCGAGATTCCAGCCGGCCGGGCAGGCGGCCCAGTCGATTCCGGCGCGTTGCGCTTGGTCCGCGGCGATGATCTGGCCGACGGACTCCGGTACGACCACCTCGCGGGCGGGACGGGCGGTGGCCGCCGGCGCGGCGGCGACGGCGCCGGCGAGCAGTACACCGGTCGAGACGAGCACGATCGTGCGTCTCATGGTTTCTGACCTCCCCCTGACGGACCGCGGCTTGTGGCCGCGGCGTTCACAGTGATGAGGTGCGAATCTTTTCCCCTGTGTGCCCGCTGTGAACAGGCCGGGTGGGTGATTCTTCATCAAAGCGTGATTCCATACGGGAGTTGGACTGAGCCGTTCGGGTGATGGCGGCTTCGGCGAGACCCCGGACGTAGGGGTGCGGGACCGTGCCGTCGCCGGACAGCTCGGGCTGGAAGAGGGTCGCCAGCCAGAACGGATGGGCGGTCAGCTCGGCGACCCGGACCGCACCCTCGGGGTCGTGCCCGGTGAAGCGCATCCCGGCGGCCTCCAGTTGCGGCAGCAGCCGGGGGACGGGCCCGTAGGCGCAGTGGAACCGCTCGACGCTCTCGCGGCTGCCGAGCAGGCGCTCGGCGAGGCTGCCCGGCGCGGTCCGCAACCGTCCCTCGTGCCCGACCAGCGAACAGGCGAGCGGGGCGATCAGCACGGCTTCCCCGCTGCCGTCCGGGTCGTTCTCGGCGTGGCGCGCGTCCGCCAGCCCGCACACGGTCCTGGCGTACTCCAGCAGGGCGTGCTGGAAACCGCCGCACGTCCCGAGGAACGGGATCCCCTGCTCGCGCGCGGTACGGACGGCGGCCAGCGCGCCGGCCTCGCTGCGGTACGGGCTGCCGGGCAGCAGCCACACCGCGTCGAACCCCTCGACGGCACCGGGGAGTTCGGCGTCCGACGTCGAGATCCAGTAGCCCTCGACGGCCAGTCCGTGGCGGTCCCGGAGCGCCCGCAGCAGCCCGGGGACCCGCTGGTGGGCGCGGACGTTCGGCGAGCGGTCGCCGACGAGGGCGAGGCGCGCGGGGCGCGAGGCCGGCGCCGGAGCGGGAGCGGGAGCGACGGTGGACGCGGGTGCGGGCGTGGACGCGAGGTGGGCCGGTGTCGTGGTCATGGCGTCATCCTGCGGGGCGCGGTGCTATCGCGTCCAACGATGATTCGCGGTCGCCATATCAGAGATACTGATGGCCATGGATCCGCATCTGCTGCGCACGTTCACGGCGGTCGCCCGGCTGGGGTCGTTCTCGGCCGCGGCACGGGAGCTCGGGTACACCCAGTCCGCCGTCTCGCAGCACATCGCGGCGCTGGAGGCGGACCTGGGCGTCGACCTGCTGGGGCGCAGGCCGGTGGCGCCGACGGAGGCCGGCGCCCGGCTGCTGGACCACGCGGGCCCGCTGCTGACCCGGCTGGCCGCGGCCCGCGCCGACGTCGCGCGGGTGGCGCGCACCCCCGGCGTGCGGCTGGCCGTCGGCGCCACCGTGCTGGCGTTCACCGCCGCGACGTCGCGTGCGATCGCCTCGGTGAGGGCCGCGCTGCCGCGCGCCGAGGTCTCGGTGCGGCTGCTCGGCCGGACCGAGGTGGTCCGCGCCGTCGCGGAGGGCGACGTCGACCTCGGTCTCGTGGACGGCGCCGTGGCACCGACCGACCCGCTGCACCTGCCGGAGGCCGAGGGACTGGCCGTGCGGGCGGCCGGCGAGGAACCGCTCGCGGTCCTGCTGCCGCCCGGCCATCCGCTCGCCGGGCGCCCGGGCCTGGCACTGCCCGATCTCACGGACGCCCTCTGGCTGGACGCGCCCGCGGCCGCCGTCCCCCTCCCCGACCTGCGCGCCGCCGCCCCCGGCGGCTACCCGGCCGGTCTGCGCTACGAGGGCGCCGACACCCGGATCCTGCGGCACCTGGTGGAAGCAGGGCACGGGCTGGCGGTGCTTCCTGTCCCGGCGGCGCCACCGTCTGCCGTCCCGCTGACCGCTCCTCGCCTCGTCCACCGCGTGGAGGCCGTCCTCCGCCCCTCCCCACCCGACGCCGTCACGCTCCTCCTGGCCGCCCTCTCCGACGCACTGACGCACCGTCGGACGTGGGCGGGCCAGGACGGGCGCATCCCGCCGACCAGTCCGCCTCATCCACCACGTGGAGGCCGTCCTCCGCCCCTCCCGACGCCGTCACGCTCCTCCTGGCCGCCTTCTCCGAGGCCGAGCCGACGCGCTGCGCACCCGCGGACGTGGGCGGGCCCCGGACGACGGGACGGCGAGGCCGATCACGTGCGAGGCGAACCCGTCCAGCGACTCGCCCGGCCTGCCGGGCCACGCCAGGGCGGCCCGCAACCGCTCCAGCCGTCGCCCGCGTCCGCGTCCCGCGTCTCGACCAGGCCGTGGGTGTGGCAAGCGGACGGTCAGCGGCTGGTGGCCCTTTCCGGGCGGGCAGGCGCGGTGTGGGCGGGCGCTCCCGCGGGCGCTGCGCCGGACGTTCCGGTCGTCGGTTCCGCTGCCGCGAGGTAGGCGCGCAGCGTACGGGCGAGCAGAGGGCGAAGGCGGTGGGCGTCGGGGGCCAGGGCGGTGACCAGGGTGGCCGGGCCGCCGGCCAAGGGGGT
>WRCZ01000437.1 GCA_009783685.1 Actinomycetes bacterium | reverse complement strand
CTGAGGCCCGGCACCCCCGCGGGGGTGCCGGGCCTCACGCCTGCAGGCCTCACGCCTGCAGGCCTCACGCCTGCAGGCCTCACGCCTGTGGGCCTGGGCGTGCCGGGCCGCGGTTGTCAGGACGAGGGCATCTCGACCACGCCGAGCTGGCGCATCATGCCGAGCGTGTCCCAGTGCCACCAGCCCTCGGCGATCAGGCCGTCGCGGAACGCGAAGGTCGTGGTGCCGGGCATGTCCACGGTCCTGCCGGTGGCCGGAATGCCGCGCAGCGGGCCGGTGTTGGTGCCGTGCCAGGTCCAGCGGGTCGCCACCCGGTCGCCCTCGGCGATCTGGTCCTGGAGGGTGAAGGCGAAGTCGGGGAAGGCGTCGCGGTAGCCGAGGGTCTCCTCGCGGAAGGCGTCCACCCCGCGGGTGTCGCTGCCCTTGGCCACGTCGTGGTCCAGGTAGTCCTGCGCGAACAGCGCGCGGTACGCGGCCGGCTCGTCGCGGCCGCACAGCTCCAGCAGGAAGCGGCTCACCGCGGCCTTGTTCAGCTGCTCGTCGCGGACCACGTCGAGGTCGGTGAAGGTCGGCGTCTCGTCGCAGAGCGCGACGAGCTGCTCGAAGATCCGGCTGGTCTCCGGAAGGCCGGAGTTGCGCATCGCCTCCTCGTAGGAGGGGAACTCCACGATCTCCACGTAGTGGCCGTCGGTGCCCCGGTCCCTGCCGACGACCGCGTGCGTGGCGGTGCGCTTGCCCTGCGTCGCCTCGGCCCAGCTGTCCATGAGCTGGTTCATCTCGTCGTACTTGCGTGTCCTGCAGTCGATGAGCTGGACGAATGTCATGGCGCCTCCTCGGGTTCCATGCAAGTCCTTATGTCCCATTTTAGGACTGCGCCCGGAGCCGGCTCCGGGGCCGGCGCGGGGGAGCCGTCACGCCGGGTTCTTGGGGTCGTAGCGGCGGCCGGTGCGGGTGGACGCGGCGGCGAACAGCCGTGACGGGGTGTGGCGGGCGAGGGCGACGGCCAGCTTGTAGCGCGGGTCCGGCACGCTGACGATCCGCCCCCGCGCCAGGTCGCGCAGGCCCGCCGCCACCACCTTGTCCGCGTCGAGCCACGCCCACGACGGCAGCACCTCCGCGTTCATCCCGGCCCGGGCGTGGAACTCGGTCCGCACGAAGCCCGGGCACAGGGCGAGGAACCGCACGCCGCTGCCGCGCAGCTCCTGCGCGGCGCCCTCGGTGAAGCGGACCACCCACGCCTTGCTTGCCGCGTACGTGCCGCGCGGCATGAACGCGGCGACCGAGGCCACGTTGACCACGGCGCCGCGGCCGCGCTCCCGCATGCCCTCGGCGGCGGCCGCGGTCAGCCGCAGCACCGCCTCGCAGTGCAGCCGCAGCATGCGCAGCTCGTCGGCCATCGGCGCCTTCAGGAACGTGCCGCGGTTGCCGAACCCCGCGTTGTTGACGAGCACGTCCACCGGGCGGGCGGTGTCGCGCAGCCGCTCCTCGACCGCCGCGATGCCGGCGTCCTCGGCGAGGTCCGCGGGCAGCACCTCCACCTCGACCCCGTACCGCTCCCGCAGGTCCTTCGCGGTCTGCGCGAGCCGCTCCTCGTCCCGCGCGACGAGCACCAACGCATGTCCCTTGGCGGCCAGTTGACGCGCGAAGGCCGCGCCGATGCCTGCGGTGGGGCCGGTCACCAGTGAAGTCGTCATACCGGAAGCCTAGGCGCAGCGGCCGGGCCGGGGCCGGGACGGCGCGGTCAGCCGGACGCCGTGCGGGCGAGGCGGGCCCGGATGTCCTCGGCGTACGACGCGTTGAGGGTGTCCTCCGCGGCCATCACCCGCGGCAGCAGGCCGGGTTCGGTGGTCATCGCCCGGAACAGGAACGCGACCGTCACCTCGTGGTCCGGCCGCGACAGCACGGTGATCGGGTCGCCGGCCTTGATCGGCCCCGGCGTCAGCACGCGGAAGAACGGCCCGGGCCGCGCCTCCTGCGTGAAGCGCTTGACCCAGCCGCTCACGTCCAGCCATCCCGCGAAGGTCCGGCACGGGATCCGCCCCGAGGTCACCTCCAGCTCCACCTGCCCGCCGATCCGCCAACGCTCGCCGATCAGGGCCTCGTTGACGTCGATGCCGGTGGTGGTGAGGTTCTCGCCGAACATGCCGGGGGTCAGGGTGCGGTCCAACTCCCTTTCCCAGCGGTCGAGATCCTCGCGGGCGTAGGCGTAGACGGCCTGGTCGTCGCCGCCGTGCACCCGCAGGTCGCACACCGCGTCGCCGGCGAGCCCGCTGCCGGCCGCACCGCGCGGCCCGGGTACGGCCACCTGGACGGGGCCCTCGGCGGGCCGCTTGCCGATGCCGGTCAGCCCGCCCGGGGCAGCGGTGTACGGGACGGCCGTCGCCCGGCCGAGGTTCACGGAGATCACGTGGGGCATCGGCGCACCTTACGCGTTCGGACGGGTGGTGTCGCGGGCCAGCCGGCGCCGGATCGCCTGGCGGTCCTCGGGCGGCAGCGCGGCCAGGTCCGCCAGCAGCGGCAGCAGTTCGGGTTCCGTGGTCAGGGCCCGGAAGCACCGGGCGACGCTGACCTGGTGGTCCCGCGGCCGGAACTCCACGTCGAGGCCGTCGCCGGCCCCGAGGTCGCCGGGCTCGACGACCCGCAGGTACGGGCCCGGGCGGGCGGCCCGCGTGAACGTCCGCAGCCAGCCCTCGACGTCCAGCCAGCCGGCGAACGTCGCGCACGGGATGCGCGGGCAGGACACCTCCAGCAGCACCGAGCCGATCCGCCAACGCTCGCCGATCAGGGCCTCGTTGACGTCGATGCCGGTGGTGGTGAGGTTCTCACCGAACGCGCCGGGGGTCAGGGTGCGGTCCAACTCCCGCTCCCAGTGGTCGAGATCCTCGCGGGCGTAGGCGTAGACGGCCTGGTGGTCGCCGCCGTGGTTGCGCACGTCGTGCGCCCGGTCGCCGGCCAGGCCGACCGCGCCGGTGCCCTTGGGACCCGGCGCGGTCACCGCGACCCGGCCGGTCACCGGGCGCTTGTCGATGCCGGTGGACGGCAGCCGCTTCCACGGATTGGGCCGCGGGCGGCCGATGTTGACGCTGAGTACCTGCGGCACGGTCATCCCTGGAGGAGATACGGCGTGGTGGTGCTGAGCGGCGCGAAGCCGAGGCGCTGCAGGATGGGCCGGCTGTCGTCGGAGGCGTCGACCTGGAGGTAGCGCAGGCCGCGCTCGGCGGCCTGGGCGGCCCGGTGCGCGACCAGCGCCCGGTAGATGCCGCGCCCGCGCCACTCCTCGACGGTGCCGCCGCCCCACAGGCTCGCGAAGTCCGTGCCCGGGTGGATCTCCATCCGGGCCGAGCACACCGGCACGTCGCCGGCCATGGCCACGACGAGGCTCAGGGTGCCGTCGGCGGTCTGCGGGAGCTGGTCGACGAGGCGGTCCCGCAGGCGGGCGGCGCTGGTGCCGAACGCCTGCTCGTGGACCGCGGCGACGAGGTCGACCCCGGCGACGTCGGTCACCGGCTCCAGCCGGACCCCTTCCGGCAGCCGCACGTCGGTGGCCAGCTCCGCCACCTCGGCGACCATCAGGGTCTCCTGGTCCTCCGGCTCGAAGCCGGCGCGGCGCAGGCGGTCGCCCAGGTCGGCGGGCCGGTCATGGGAGTACAGCTTCCACTCGTACTCCCGGCCGCTGCCCTCGGGGCCCGCGAGCCAGGCCGTCTCCGCGGCGATGGCCGCGTCCGCGGTCTCCTCGTCGAGGTCCGACCACAGCACGCCGGTCCACCCCTGCGGCCCGTTGCCGACATGCCGCAGCAGCGCGCCCACCGCCTCGATCCGCGCCCCGTCCCCCTCGGGCGCCGCCTCGCGCCGCATCTGCCGATCGAACTCCGCCAACACCTTGTCCCGGTCCATCCGCGCATTCCAACACGCCGCACGCGGTGCCCACCACGCATTAACCCGGCGGTGCGCCCGGCCGGCGGTGCGGATCAGCGGGTGGGGACCTTGTGGACGGCGGTGTCGCCCGGATCCAGCCGGCGGCCGTCCGCGGACCGCACCTCCAGCGGGCGCAGGCGCTGTCCCTCCCGGCGGTCGACCAGCTCCGAGTGGGGTTCGCCGGGGGAGAAGTAGTGCTGCTCGCCCCACTGCCGCAGCGCCACGATCACGGGGAAGAGCGCCTCGCCCTTCGGCGTCAGCACGTACTCGCGGTAGGCGCTGCCGTCCGAGGCGGGGACGGACGCGAGGACGCCGCCGGCGACGAGGGTGCGCAGGCGCGCGGTGAGGATGTTCTTCGCCACGCCCAGGCTGCGCTGGAACTCCCCGAAGCGCCGGCTCCCGTCGAAGGCGTCCCGCACGATCAGCAGGGACCACCAGTCGCCGATCGCGTCCACCGACCGGGCCACCGGGCATGCGCTGTCGTCGAAGCGGGTCCTGGTCACCATGGCGTCCCTCACTCTCCTGCTGGTTGCAACATGCTACCAGCGCGGGCTACCGTCCTTTCCGGTAGCAAGATGAAACCAGATGTGCGGAGGGGTGCCGATGCCCGGCAACGGTGGGGCTGCGACCGGCAGCGGGACGGCGACGACCGGGGCCGGAAGCGGGGAGGGCGCCCCGCCCGCCCTCTCCAGAGGCGTCGTCATCCTGTTCGCCGTCGCCTGCGGGGCCGCGGTGGCCAACGTCTACTTCTCCCAGCCGCTCCTGGTGACCATCGGCCACGACCTCGCCATCAGCCCGGCGCTCGTCGGCAGCGTGGTCACCCTCACGCAGGCCGGCTACGGCCTGGGACTGCTCCTCCTCGTGCCGCTGGGCGACGTGGCCGACCGCAGGCGGCTCGTCGTGGCCCAACTGCTGCTCCTGGTCGTGGCGCTGGCCGTGGTGGCCACTGCCCCCACGGCGGCGGTCCTGCTCGCCGGCATGGCCGCGGTCGGGCTCCTCGCGGTCGTCACGCAGACGCTGGTGGCCTTCGCGGCGTCCCTGGCTCCTCCCGCCGCGCGCGGACGGGTCGTCGGGCTGGTCACCAGCGGCGTGGTCGTCGGGATCCTGCTCGCCCGCACCGCATCCGGCCTCCTCGCCGATCTCGCGGGCTGGCGCTCCGTGTACCTCGCCTCGGCGTCGCTCACCGCCCTGCTCGCCCTGGTCCTGCACCGCGTGCTGCCGCGCCACCGGGACACCCCGCCGGCGACCCTGCGCTACGGACGGCTGCTGCGCTCCACCGTCACCCTGTTCGCGCGGGAGCGGCCGTTGCGGATCCGCGCCCTGTTCGGCCTGCTGGTCTTCGCCGCGTTCAGCACGCTGTGGAGCAGCGTCGCGCTGCCGCTCAGCGAGGCCCCGTACTTCCTGTCCCCCAGCGAGATCGGGGCGCTGGGACTGGTCGGTGTCGCCGGCGCCCTGGCCGCGAACGTGGCGGGCCGGCTGAACGACCGCGGACTCTCCCGGCGGACCACCGGCACCGCCCTGGCACTGCTCGCCGCCTCGTGGGTCCCCCTGGCTTTCACCCGCAGCTCGCTGTGGGCCCTG